>DATAZJ010000062.1:0-20154 GCA_036272115.1 Rhodopila sp.
ACCGTCGTGGCGTCCAAGTGGGCGAACGACGTCGCCGGCGCCGGGTCGGTCAAGTCATCGGCCGGCACGTAGATGGCCTGCACCGAGGTGATCGAGCCCTTGTTGGTCGAGGTAATCCGCTCCTGCATCGCGCCCATATCGGTCGCCAGCGTCGGCTGATAGCCCACCGCGGACGGGATGCGGCCCAGCAGAGCGGACACTTCCGCGCCCGCCTGGGTGAAGCGGAAGATGTTGTCCACGAAGAACAGCACGTCCTGGCCTTCTTCGTCGCGGAAATACTCGGCCATGGTCAGGCCGGACAGGCCGACACGGGCGCGGGCGCCCGGCGGCTCATTCATCTGGCCATACATCAGCGCCACCTTGGAGCCTTCGATCAGGTTGTGGTTGTCGTCCATCTTGATGACGCCGGCGTCGATCATCTCGTGATACAGGTCGTTGCCTTCGCGGGTGCGTTCACCCACGCCGGCGAACACCGACACGCCGCCATGCGCCTTGGCGATGTTGTTGATCAGCTCCTGAATGAGCACCGTCTTGCCCACGCCGGCGCCGCCGAACAGGCCGACCTTGCCGCCCTTCAGGTAGGGGCACAGCAGATCGACCACCTTGATGCCGGTGACCAGGATCTCGGCCGAGGTCGCCTGCTCCTCGAACGACGGCGCCGCGCGATGGATCGGCATGCGCCGGGTGGTGTTGATCGGGCCCTTTTCGTCGATCGGCTCGCCGATGACGTTCAGGATGCGGCCCAGCGTCTCCGGCCCGACCGGCACCGAGATCGGCGCGCCGGTGTCGGTGACTTCCTGGCCGCGCACCATGCCGTCGGTGCTGTCCATGGCGATGCAGCGCACCGTGCGCTCACCCAGTTCCTGCGCGACCTCCAGCACCAGAGTGCGGTTTTCGATCTTGCAGAGCAGCGCGTTCTGAATGAACGGCAGGTCGCCGTCGAACTGGATGTCCACGACGGCCCCAAGGACCTGGGTCACACGACCGACGATATTGCTTGCCATGATGTAGATTCCTTCGTGCAGCGTGCGGGATCAGACGGCTTCAGCGCCGGAGATGATCTCGATCAGTTCCTTGGTGATGTTCGCCTGGCGGGCTCGGTTGTAGTTCTGGCTGAGCCGCTTGATCATGTCGCCGGCGTTGCGGGTGGCGTTGTCCATCGCGGTCATGCGGGCGCCATGCTCACCGGCGGCGCTTTCCAGCAACGACCGGTACATCTGGATCGCCAGCGCCTGCGGCAGCAGTTTCGCGAGGATGGTTTCCTCGTCCGGCTCGAACTCATAGGTGGCGCCGCCCAGATCGGTGGTTTCACCCTCGGGTGCCGGCGGGGCGGGAATGATCTGCTGTTCGGTGACGACCTGGGCGATGACCGACTGGAACCGGTTATACACCAACGACACGACGTCGATTTCGCCAGCCGCCAGCATAGCCGTGACCCGCTGGCCGATTTCCTGTGCGTCCGCAAAATCGATGCGGCGCTTTCCCGCGTAGGAAATGTCGCCGACAATCCGGCTGGACAATTCGCGGCGCAGGTAATCGCGCCCCTTGCGGCCGACGGCCAGGATCTTCACCGTCTTGCCCTCGGATTCCAGCCGCCGAGCGAGGTTGCGGGTGGCTCGGCCGATCTGGCTGTTGAAGGCGCCGGCCAGGCCGCGATCGGCGGTCACCGCGATCAGCAGATGCACCTTGTCCGCCCCTGTCCCGACCAGCAGCGGCGGGGCGGTGGGCGAACCGGCGACCGACGCGGCCAGCGCCCGCAGCATGCGATCCATCCGTTCGGCATACGGACGCGCCGCTTCGGCCTGCTGCTGCGCGCGACGCAGCTTCGACGCCGCCACCATCTTCATGGCGGAGGTGATCTTCTGCGTCGACTTCACGCTGTTGATGCGTGTCCGGAGTGCCTTCAGGCTGGGCATTGGTTCAGGACTTCAGGTGAAGGATTTCGCGAAGGCGTCGAGGAAGCCGGTCAGGCTCTTCTCGGTCGCCGGCTTGATCTCCAGATCGGTGCGGATCGCCTCCAGGATCGCCGGCTCCTTCGCCTTCAGTTCGGAGATGAACTGCGCCTCGAACGGGCCGATCCGGCCGATTTCGATCTTGTCGAGATAACCGCGGACGCCGGCGAAGATCGCCACCACCTGCTCCTCGATCGGCAGCGGCTTGTACTGCGGCTGCTTCAGCAGTTCGGTCAGCCGCGAGCCACGCGCCAGCAGTTGCTGCGTCGAGGCGTCGAGGTCGGAGGCGAACTGCGCGAACGCCGCCATTTCACGGTATTGCGCCAGTTCCAGCTTGATGCGCCCGGCGACCTGCTTCATCGCCTTTACCTGAGCGGCGGAGCCGACGCGAGACACCGACAGGCCGACGTTCACCGCCGGGCGGATGCCGCGGAAGAACAGTTCGGTTTCCAGGAAGATCTGGCCGTCGGTGATGGAAATCACGTTGGTCGGGATGTAGGCGGACACGTCGCCGGCCTGCGTCTCGATCACCGGCAGCGCGGTCAGCGACCCGGCGCCGAGGCTGTCGTTCATCTTCGCGGCGCGTTCCAGCAGGCGGGAGTGCAGGTAGAACACGTCGCCCGGATAGGCTTCGCGGCCCGGCGGGCGGCGCAGCAGCAGCGACATCTGGCGATAGGCGACGGCCTGCTTGGACAGATCGTCGTAGAAGATCACGGCGTGCTGGGCGTTGTCGCGGAAATACTCGCCCATGGTGCAGCCGGTGTATGGCGCCAGGAATTGCAGCGGCGCCGGGTCCGACGCGGTCGCGGCGACGACGATGGAGTACTGCATCGCGCCGTTCTCTTCCAGCGTGCGCACAAGCTGCGCCACGGTGGACCGCTTCTGGCCGATGGCGACATAGATGCAGATCAGCGCCTTCTTCGGATCGCCCGATGCGTTGCCGGCCTTCTGGTTGATGATGGTGTCGATGATCACCGCGGTCTTGCCGGTCTGGCGGTCACCGATGATCAGCTCCCGCTGGCCGCGTCCCACAGGGATCAGCGCATCGATCGCCTTCAGGCCGGTCTGCATCGGCTCATGCACCGACTTGCGCGGGATGATGCCGGGGGCCTTCACTTCAACGCGGCTCATTTGCGCGTCGGCGATCGGACCCTTGCCGTCGATCGGATTGCCCAGGCCATCGACCACGCGGCCGAGCAGGCCGGGGCCGACAGGGACTTCCACGATCGAGCCGGTGCGGGAGACGGTGTCGCCTTCGCGGATCTGCTTGTCGTCGCCGAAGATCACGATGCCGACGTTGTCGGTTTCCAGGTTCAGCGCCATGCCGCGCAGGCCGGCACCCGGGAACTCGACCATTTCACCGGACATCACGTTCTGCAGGCCGAACACGCGGGCGATGCCGTCGCCGACCGACAGGACCTGGCCTGTTTCGGCGACATTGGCTTCCGTATCGAACGCGGCGATCTGCTTCTTCAAGATCTCCGAGATCTCGGCTGGGCGGATCTCCATATTAGGCGGCTCCCTTCATGGCGTACTGCAAACGTTGCAGCCGGGATTTCAAACTGGTGTCGTAGAGGCGGGCGCCGATCCGGACGATCAGGCCGCCAAGCAAGTCGGGTTCGACCCGCTCATCGATGTTGACGTTGCCGTAGCCGGCCTCGATCAGGCGGGCGCGAAGCTGCTGGCGCTGCACGTCGTTCAGGGGATGTGCCGAGGCGACATGGGCGGTGACGATGCCGCGCCGTTCGGCCACCAAGGCGGCGAAGGCGCTGACGATGCCACGCAGTTCGCGCAGACGGCGGTTGACCGAGATCACGCCGACGAAATCGCGGACTTCCTTGCCGAAGCCCTCGGCCGTCAGCACTGCCTGGGCGGCGCTGGTGGCGGTCTTGACGTCGATCAGCGGCGATTCCAGCAGGCGGCGGAAGTCCGAACTGGCATCGATCAGCTTGCCGAGATCCTCCATCTGCGACACCACCGTGTCGAGCGCGTGATTGTCGTCGGCATGCGCATACAGCGCGGCGGCATAGCGGTCGGTCAGACCGCCGCCGGATGAGATTGTCGTAGCCTGAGAAGCCACGTCTGTTTCCATATGTTGGCCCAACCCCGAAGGGGTGCGGGCGAGTAGCGGGACCGGCCGGCCAAACCGGCGCCGGGCGTCTAGCATGGGGTATGGGGGCACGCAACATGCACACCCCGGCTTTATGACCTTTTCTCCATTCGCCGGTGGCCTTGCAGCCGGTGGCCCGCGGTTCTTGACGCACCGCGGCAGCGCCGTCAATCTTACAGGACGTTCATCTGGGCAGCACACATGGCACTCAGCCGTTCAACCCGTGTCAACATCCTGATCGGCAACGGACACTTTCTGTCCCACTTCTATGTGCTGTGCCTGCCGCCGATGTTCCTGGTCTGGCAGCATGCGTTCGATGTCAGTTTCGCCGAACTTGGTATGACCATCATGCTGATGTCGGGGACGACGGCGCTGTTGCAGACCCCGGTGGGATTCCTGGTGGACCGGCACGGCGCGCGGTCGTTCCTGATCGGCGGCGCGCTGCTGATGTCGCTGTCGATCGCGGCGATGGGGCTGGCGACGCAGTTCTGGCAGATCCTGCTGCTGGCGACGCTGTCAGGCGTCGGCAATTCCGTCATCCATCCGGCCGATTACGCGATCCTGTCCGGATCGGTGGACAAGGACCGCATGGGGCGGTCGTTCGCATTGCATACGTTCAGCGGCAACCTGGGGTTCTCGGCGGGACCGCCGGTGGCGGCGTTCCTGATGCTGGCGATGGGCTGGCGCGGCACGCTGCTGACCGTCGGGCTGCTGGGCGTGCCGGTGGTGCTGTCGATCGTGCTGCAAAGCCGCATCCTGAACGACCAGGTCCGGGAGGTGGCGCATGACGCGGTCCGCATGTCGGCACGCGACCTGCTGACCAGCCGCACCATGGTCCTGTTCTTCATGTTCTTCATGCTGGGCTCGATGGCCGGCGGCGGCGTGCAATCCTGGCTGGTGACGGTGCTGCATACCCTGAAGGGGATCGATCTGGCGGTCGCGGCGACCGCGCTGACCGCCTACATGCTGGGCTCGACCACCGGCGTGCTTGTGGGTGGCTGGTTCGCCGACACCTTCAAGCGTCACATCCTGCCGTTCGTGATCGGACTGACGGTCCTGTCGGCGCTGCTGATGCTGGGCGTGGACTGGCTGCACGTGCCGGTGGCGGCGATCATCGGCATGACCTTCGTGTCCGGCCTGGCACTGGGCGCGAGCCGGACCCCGCGCGACGTGATGGTGAAGGATGCCGCGCCGCCGGGACAGATCGGCAAGGTGTTCGGCTTCGTTAGCGCCGGCCTGCCGCTGGGCAGCGCGATCACGCCGGTGCCGTTCGGCATGCTGATCGACCGGGGCCATCCGGAACTGGTACTGGTGCTGGTCGCGGTGATCCTGCTGCTCAGCCTGTTCTGCGCCGGCACCGCCCGCGTATCCGCTCGGGCCGAGGACGCGGTGGCGCTGCCGGCGGAGTAGGCGGTCCGCTATTTGTCGTCACAGGCGGTTCGAGCGCCGCCGCATTAATGGTTTCTTCATTCCTGTCACCGATCATTGGGGTTCCAGCCGGTTCCGCCGGCCCACTGATCGGATGCCCGACACCATGTTCAGCCGCCTCAAGCTTCGCACCAAACTCGTCGTTCTGCTGGGTCTTTCCGTCTTTGCCGTGGTCGTCTCGATCGGCTTCGCCGCCGGCATGCTGCGCGATCACCTGCTGCAGGATCGGGTGGACAAGTTGCGTGCCGTCACGCAGTCCGCCTTGGGCGTGGCCCGATCGCTGGAGGCCAAAGTTGCGGCGGGGGGGCTGACGCGCGACCAGGCGATGGCCCAATTGCGGGAGACCGTGCACCAGATGCGCTACGACGGCGGCACGGGCTACATCACCGTCTCCGCCGACGACGGCACGGTCATGATCCAGCCGGTGGACCCGTCGCGGGAAGGCAAGCATACCACCGCCGCCGACAGCCAGGGCCGTCCGCTCAATACGCTGTACGATGCGGCGCTGCGCAACAGCGATGACGGCACCGTCTCCTACGCCTTCCCCAAACCAGGCGAGTCGCAGCCGCAGCCGAAGATCGCCTATGTGGCGGCGTTCCGGCCATGGCACGTGGTTTTCCTGTCCGGTGCCTACATCAACGACCTCGATGCCACGTTCGACTCCGAATTATTGCGGCTCAGTTTGATCGGCGGGCTGACGCTGCTGCTGACGCTGGGCCTCGGCTGGCTGGTCAACCGCGATATCGGCATGATGCTGGGCGGCCTGCGCGACACCATGAAGCGCCTGGCCGAGGGCGACCTGACGGTTGCCATCCCAGGGCTCGACCGGACCGACGAACTCGGCGGCATGGCGCATGCGGTCGGCGTGTTCAAGGACAATGCCGGCCGGATGGTCGCGTTGCAGCAGGAGCAGCAGGCCGAACGCCTGCGTGCGGTCGGGGAGCGGCGCCAGTCGCTGACCAGCCTCGCCGACCGGTTCGACAAGGAGGTGCGGGGTGTGGTGGAAGCCGTGGCGGCCGCCGGCGGCGAAATGGGTGCGGCGGCGCGCAAGGTCAGCGGCACCGCCGGCGCCGCGGTCGAGCAATCCGGTTCGGCGCTGGTCGAGGCGGAGCAGGCGACCTTGAACGTGCAGGGCGTCGCCGCGGCGATCGAGGAAATGGCCGCCACCGGGTCGGAGATCAGCCGCCAGGTGTCGCGTGCGGCCACGATCTCACGCGACGCGGCGGAGGAGGGGCGTCGCACCAACGACAAGGTCGCCGGGCTGGCGGCGGCGGCGCAAAAGGTCGGCGACGTGGTGAAGCTGATTCAGGATATCGCCGGGCAGACCAACCTGCTGGCACTGAATGCCACGATCGAGGCGGCGCGGGCCGGGGATGCCGGCAAGGGCTTCGCGGTGGTGGCCGGTGAGGTGAAAAGCCTGGCCAACCAGACCGCCAAGGCAACGGACGACATACGGGCGCAGATCGCCGCGATCCAGGCCGAGTCGAGTTCGGCCCTGGCGGCGATCCAGGGGATTTCCCAGACCGTGCATGGGGTGGAGGAAATCGCCGCCGCGATCTCCTCCACGGTGGATCAGCAGAGTTCGGCGATCCTGGAGGTGTCGGGCAATATCCAGCAGGCGGCGGCGCGGACGGAGCAGGTCGCCAGCCATCTGCGGCGGATGTCGAACGGTCTGGGTGAGAATGGTGCCGCGGCGGCCGCGGTGCTGACTGCCGCGGACCTGCTGGGGCATCAGGCGACGGTGCTGCGGCGGGAGGTCGACGGGTTCCTGGGGACGGTGCGGGCGGCGTGATGGCCGTCTGTTGTCGCGTCCCTGGCCTTCGGCCTTGGGCGTTCACGCGGACAGCGCCGGGGCGCTACACCTCGGTGCCGTCCTCGTTGCGGGAACGGAAGTAGGCGCGAAGCTGGTCGCGCAGGGCGATCTTCCGGTCGGTCAGTTGCCACAAGCCCTGCCAGTCGCGCTTGATGTCCTTCGCCGGATCGAAGTGGTTCTTCCACAGCAGCGCCGAACGGTTGAAGTAGCCGCGGTTCTTCTTGGTGCCGTGGAAATAGTGCAGCAACAGGCCGTCGACGAAGCCGACATTGCGTTTGATGTAGAGTTCCGCTCGGTTTTGCCATTCGAA
Organism: Rhodopila sp.; assembly: GCA_036272115.1. Lineage (GTDB taxonomy): Bacteria > Pseudomonadota > Alphaproteobacteria > Acetobacterales > Acetobacteraceae > Rhodopila. The sequence goes on from DATAZJ010000062.1 coordinate 7,614, forward strand.
GCACCATTCGGCGTAGGCGGGGCAGCCGCGGATGACATCCGGACTGAGGCTTCGCGCCATTTCGCCGATCAGGCCGCACGCCATGTAGCGGTCGGCCGAACCGACGATGGCGAAATCGATCAGCCCGCCGAGGTGGTCCCAGGCGTCGCGCCGGCAGGCCCAGGCATAGCCCGGATGCCAGGCGCCGTATTGTGCCGTCGTGCCGGGCGCCTCGCTGGTTTGCCGCATCCATTGCGCGACGAAACCCTGGAACGACCGCAGCGGCTCATGCCGAGGGCCGAGGTCGGTGGCATGGGCGAACATCTGCACGACGCTGAAGTGCTGCAACTGCTGAATGGTTTCGGCCGCGATATCGGGGCGGGCGAACTGGACGTCGGCATCGATCCAGGCGACGTAGCGCCAATCGGCGGGCAGGCGGGACACGCCGGCCGAGATCAGGTTTTCCTTGTGCCAGAGTTCATGCTGGGTGCGCAGGCGGATATGCCTGGGATTGCCGGCCTCGGTGATCTCGAAGTCACGGTCGCCGTAGGCGGCTTCCACGGTGTAGAGGATCGCGCCGGCATCGGTGATGTGTTTCTCGAAATTGCGGTAGAGCGCGTAGCGGGAGCGATAGCGCGATGGATTGACGATGGGCGTGACGACATAAAGCGGCGCGTCTACCGGCCGGATGGGCAGTGTGGACATGATGTATCCATGACGTGAGGGATTTCGCCTCTGGAGCCGTTTCCGGTCGCGTGTGGCGCCCGGTCCCCGCTCCGGCGCTTGGCCTGCTGGCGGCGGTCACCGATCGGCGATGCCACCCTGAGCGGATAAGGCTTCAGGCGGCCGCGCGGCCGGCCGGCGGTGATTTGTGGCTTCGTTGCAGGTCCGTTCGGGCGATCGATGCCTCGGGCGAGTCCGGTCCCGATTGTCGGGCGCGTCCCCGCAGATCGGCGATCATCGCGTGGGCGTTGCGCACCATCGTTTCTACATCGTGGGCAAACACCCGGTCTTCGCCGACCGTTGGCGCCGGATCGGCCGATGCCTTGGGCTGCGCCGGCGGCATGTCCCGCGGCGGATGGGGTTGCGACGGCGGGGCGACCGGGGCAGGCCGGGGCCGCGGCATGGGTCGGCTGGCGGCAGCCTTCCGGCGCCTGGTCTGCATAGCCTCCAGCACCTTGCGGCACTGTTCCGCCAGGCGGCCGAGGGCGACGGCATTGCCGCGATACTGCAGGACCTTGGCGTCGGGCAGGCCGGCCTGCATCGACAAGCGCAAATTATCCATCGCCGCGGCGCCGAAGCCGACCAGGCGGCCGACGATGTCGAGTTCCGGCGCGGTGGCGGCGACGTATGAGGCGACCAACTCCACGACAGCCCCGGCCGCCGCGCCCCGATCGCCACCTGAACCGGCGAGGTAGAACGGCACCATGAAGCCGAGGATCGTCGAAAACAGGCAGTCGGTCGTGTCGGGCCGCGATGCGGGATCGGACGCAGGATCGAGCGCAAAGTCGGGCATTTGCGGGTCGGAGATTTGCGGATCGGAGATTTGCGGATCGGGCATTTGCAGATCGGACGTTTGCAGATCGGGCATTTTGGGGTTGCTCAAAAAGTTTGTTCTTAATATGTTCTCGTTCTAACGCAAGCGACCCGCGAACACAATAGGAAAATACGCATATCCAGAAATTATGGCGCGAGGGCGACGCCGGCAGGACGGCGGGAATCGTTGGCACCGTAATATGCCTCCGGCCGCGGCCCGTGGGTGGCGACGGCGTCCATGCCGGGGGACGCCGATCGCTTGGTCTCCATGGTGCCGGAGGTGATCAACTCCACCGCGCCGGACGGTTTCTGCACCTGGACGTGGTAACCCATCCGCTGCAGCAAATCCCTGGTGTCGGGCGACAGCGCGAAGGGTTCGGCATACAGCACGTCGGGCAGCCATTGGTGGTGCAGGCGAGGCGCGTCCACCGCCTGCTGCGCATCCATGCCGTAGTCGATCACGTTCAGGATGGTTTCGACGATCGCGGTGATGATCCGCGGCCCGCCGGGGGACCCGAGGACCATCCGCACCGAACCGTCCTTCAGCACGATGGTCGGCGCCATCGACGACAGCGGCCGCTTGCCGGGGGCGATGGCGTTGGCCTCGCCCTGCACCAGGCCGAACTGGTTGGGGACGTTCGGCTTGATGGTGAAATCGTCCATCTCATCGTTCAGCAGGAAGCCGGTATCGCCGGCCATCACACCCGCGCCGAAGCCGCCGTTGAGCGTGTAGGTGACCGATGCGGCATTGCCCGCCTTGTCGATGATCGAGAAATGTGTCGTCTCGGTCTTTTCGCCCGACGGCGGCATGGCGGGACCCAGGCTTGCGGACGGTGTCGCCTTTGCGCCGATCGAACTGCGCAACTGAGCGGCGTAGCTCTTGGACAGCAGGCGGGTCAGCGGGGCATGCACGAAGGCCGGGTCACCGAGCCAGGTGTTGCGGTCGAAGAAGGCGCGGCGGAACGCCTCGGTCATGTCATGGACCGCTTCGGCGGCGTGGAAGCCCATGCCGCGCAGGTCGTAGCCCTCCAGGATGTTCAGGGATTCGCAGATCGCGGTGCCGCCGGACGACGGCGGCGGCGCGGACTCGATGGTGTAGCCGCGATAGGTGCAGGACACCGGCGGCGTTTCGGTGACCCGGTAGTTGGCGAAATCGGCCGCCGTGATCAGTCCGCCGCCGGCGCGCGCGGCGGCGGCAACCGCCTGGGGAATCGCCCCTTTGTAGAACGCGTCGGATCCGTGATCGGCGATCGCCTGCAAGGTCGCCGCGAGTTCGGGCTGGCGCAACCGGTCGCCGGCTTGCAGCGACGACCCGTCCGGACGCAGGAACACGCGTTCGGCATTGGGGTTTTGCCGCAGCAGCCTGGTGCCCCGAGCGAGGATATCGGCGTCGGCGGTGGTGAGGATGTAGCCGTCGCGGGCCAGGCGGATGGCGGCCGCCATGACGGTGGCGCGCGGCATCGTGCCGTATTTCGCCAGCGCCGTGTCGAGGCCCAGCACGGTGCCGGGGACGGCCACCGCTTTCCAGCCGTGCAGGCTGGCGCCTTGGATCGGCGTCCCGTTGGCGTCGAGATACATGTCGCGTGAGGCGGCGGCCGGGGCGGTCTCCCGGAAGTTCAGGAAAATGTCGCGGCCGTCGGCCAGATGGGCGGTCAGGAAGCCGCCGCCGCCGATATTGCCGCAGCAGGGATCGACCACGGCCTCGGCGTAGCCCACCGCGACGGCGGCATCGATGGCGTTGCCGCCCCGGCGCAGGATGTCGACACCGGCCTGGGCGGCGAGGTGCTGGGCGGCGACCACCAGGCCGGTGGTGGACTCCAGCGGGGGCAGCGATGCGGCATGGGCCGGCAGAGAAACCAACAGGAACAACGCCAGGGCGCTGCCCGCCGCTTTCGCCGGGGCAGGCCTGACCCGCAAAAGGGGCGACGCCCCCTTTGATCCCAGGACTTGTCTCGCCATGCTCAGGCGACTGCTTGGATCGAGTCCCCGACGATCTGGACGATGCGGTCCAGCGTGGCTTCGGGCGTCGGCAGCGGCGGAGCGAAGCACAGTGTGTCGCCGCTGGCCGGCGGGCCGTCCGCCGCCGCGCGCAGCCGCAGGATCAGGCCTCGGTTCGCCGCTTCGGCCACGATCTTGGCGCCCAGGCCCTTGGCGGGCGTCTTGCTGCTCTTGTCCTCGACCAGCTCGATCGCGGCCAGCATGCCGATGCCGCGCACCTCTCCCACATTCGGCAGCGTCGCCAGCGTCTCCAACCCGGCGCGGAACCGATCGCCCTGCACGCGGGCGCGTTCGACCATGCCTTCTTTCTCGATGATGTCGATGTTGGCCAGGCCGACGGCACAGCACACCGGGTGGCCGGAGTAGGTCGCCGCGTGCATGAACTTCTCATCCGCCGGCGCGTCCAGCAGCACCTGGTGCATGTGCTTGGAGATGATCACCCCGCCCAGCGGCAGGTAGCCGGAGGTCACGCCTTTGGCGAACGACATCAGGTCGGGCTTGGTGTTCCAGTGGCCCATGCCGAACCACGCACCGGTGCGACCGAAGCCGGTGATGACCTCGTCGGCGATCAGCAGCACATTGTGGCGGTCGCAGATCTCCCGCAGGCGGGGGAAGTAGGTGGCGGGGGGGACGATGACGCCGCCGGACCCCATCACCGGTTCGGCGATGACGGCGGCAATCGTGTCGGCGCCCTCGGCCAGGATGGCGTCTTCGACCGCGTCGGCCGCGCCGATGCCGGCGTCACCGTTGCCGGGCCAGCGATACGGGTAGGGCGGGGCGACCTGCAGGAACTCCGACACCGTCGGGCCGAACATCTTGTGGTAGTTCGGCAGGCTGGTCGCGCTCATCGCCGCAAGGGTCACGCCGTGGTAGCCGTACCGGCGGGAGATCACCTTTACCTTGTTCGGCTTGCCCAGCCGCTTCCAGTGATAGCGGGCGAACTTGAAGGCGCTCTCGTTCGATTCCGAACCGCTGGTGGTGAAATACACCGCCGACATATTGTCGTAGGCGAGGCTGACGATCTTCTCCGCCAGCCTGATCGCCGGTTCGTTGCTGAACCCGGCATAGGCGGACGCGTAGGCCAGTTTCTCCATCTGCGCGGCGGCGGCGGTGGCGAGTTCCTTGCGGCCGTGACCGATGTTGACGTTCCACAGCGAGGACAGCGCATCGATGTATTGGCTTCCGTCGGCGGTGCGCAGCATGGCGCCGTCGCCGGACACGAAGACCTTGGCGGTGGCGTGGTCCTTGGCGAAATGCAGCGGGTGGATCAGATGGCGCTGGTCGGTTGCCAGCAGCAGCTCGCTCGCCGGCATAAGATCGTTCATCGTCTGCGTCCTTCGTGTTGGCGGCCGCAGGCTAGACCATTCGCCAGGGGGTTTGAAGCGCTGGCCGGTTAGACCAATCCGAACGGCCGGACCGGCGGTTCCGGCCATGGCGGTGTGGCACTCAGCGGTGTTCGCAACCTTTGCCGGGTCACCCTGCCATGTTAAGCGGGAGCAATGATCCGTGGTGCCTCCGATGACCAGATGATGGTGAGCCCCGGCTCATGACCATGGTCGACGCATTGCCGATCTGGGTCGCGGGCCTGTTGCTTCTGGTGGTGCTGACATTCGCGTCCCGCGTCGGGATCCTGCTGCGCGCCCGAAGCGGCCATGCCAGTCACGAGGATGCCGGATACATCTTGTCCGCGGCCTTGGGACTTCTGGCGCTGCTGATCGGCTTTACCTTCTCGCTCGCGCTGAGCCGTTACGAGATTCGACGCGATCTGGTGCTGCAGGAAGCCAATGCGATCGGCACGACGTATCTGCGCACGCGGTTGGCCCCCGAACCGTTCCGTTCCCAGTTGCAGACCCTGGTCCGCCGCTACGTCGATGCACGCCTGGCCCTGGCCGACGCCGGCGAAGACGCCGGTGCGATTGCCGCGGCCGAGGCGCAGGCGGACCGGCTTCAGAAGCAGATATGGGATACGACCATGGCGGCGGTCCCCCACATCGACCCGCCCGCCGCGGTCCCGCTGCTGACCGCCACGGTCAATGAGACGATCGATCTCGCCGCTTCCCGCAAGGCCGCGCTGTCTGCGCGCCTACCGAACAGCGTGGTGCGCGCCCTTCTGGTGTATGCGGTGATCTCGGCGGGTATCTTGGGCTATATGACCCAGGCGAACCGGCGCGGCATGCAGATAAGCTCCGTTTTGCTGTTCGTCCTGCTGACGCTGGCGATCACCCTGATCCTCGACCTCGACCGGCCGCGCACCGGTTCGATTGTCGTCAGCCAGGCGCCGCTGCTCGACCTGAAGGCGTCGATCGGGCCGTGACGTCGAGCCGGATCAGTTCGCCCGGATCAGTTCGCCCGCATCGCGTTTGGCGACGTCCAGGCGGCCGACTACCGATCTTGGTATCGTCTGCCGCCGATGTCTGCCTTGTCCGCACAGCAGCGCGAGACGCGGTGAGGCGGGTTTCATGACCGCCGCCTCACCGCGTCCGCGCGGCAGGGGATGTTATTCGAACACCCCGTAGACCACGTCCTCCACTTCATAGGTGGTCAGGTTGACCAGGAGCAGGTCGGGTCCGAAGCGAACCCAGGAATATCCCGGCGGAGGCTGCTGAAGACCCAGCGCAGCCCAGCCCTGATAGAAGAAGCTTGGGGCAGCGAGGATCGCCGGCAGTTGGCCGCCGATCGACCAGCGGCGATATTGCCAGCCGCGCGGATAGGCAAAGGCCGGGCCGTGGATGCGGCCATAGTATTTCCCGCGATGCCAGAACTGGTTGCCGCGCGGCGGCAGTGGCCGGCTGACGGCGGCGTTCGGGCGATTGCCGGGCCTGCCTGCCTGCGGCGGCGTGGGGCGACCCGGTTGCGGCCGGGCAGGTTGCGGCCGGGCAGGTTGGGGTCTGGCCGGTTGGGGCCGAGCAGGGCGGTTCGGCGAATTGGGGCGTCCAGGATTGCCGGGACGGTTCTCGTGCGTTGCCGGCTTGCCGCCCGGCTTGCCCTGCGCGCCGGCGTCCGGCCGCTGCTGTGCCATCGGCACGCCGGGTAAAACGAGACTCAGCGCCGCGGCGACCATCAATGCCCGTATCATGCGATTGCTTCCTGGACTCGCTGTTAGGCGGCAATAGCACCGCTCCTGACGGCAACTTGCAAGGTGCCTGGCGGTTAATTTTCGCGGACGGTCCTGATCGCCCGCCTCCGCCGGGCTGACCGACGCGCGCCGGACGAAGGCGCCGCCACCCGTCGCGCGGGCGGTCCGGGCTTTTTCAGCCAACTTATCGTGCGTTGTGAACATTCGGCGTCGAGTCGTGGTTTAGTAGCCGCATCCCGTAACCCAGGGGAGATAATCATGCCGTTCGATGGACTTGGTTATGTAACGACGACCACGAAGCCTTCGGTTTGGGCGCGTCTGACCCAGTTGGTCATTGGGGCGCCGCCAATTGCGAAAAACCTTCCGTTGCAAGCGTTTCAGCCGATACCAGCCGACCAGCCGGATGCGATGACGGTGCAGGTCCTGACGGTCGGCCGGGCGCTGATCGAGGATCGCAAGGATTGGGTGCAGCGACGATACGAGACCCGCGACGGACGCCGCTGTGCCGTCGGCGCGCTGCGCGGCGCATCCCGGCTGCTGAGCGTGCACGGACCGCAGACCGGGGCGAACGCGGTCCTGCTGTCGGTGGCGATGAGCCGTGGCTTCAACGACATCGAGAGCATGAACGACAATTCCAGCCACCGGCAGGTGCTGTCGGCTTTCGACGAGGCGATCGCCCGGTCGTCGAATCAGTGGCCGACGTAGCAACGGACGTACGCCGGACTGGATGATGCGGCTGGCCTCTGGCTGCGCGGGGTGACGCACAAGGCGTGGCGTCACCCGGGCCGCATCATGACGATTGTCGGGACGACCACGCCCGCCGCGACTTCTACCGGCTTTTCCCATCATCCATGGTCGGCCGCCACGCGCGCCCGGTGCGTGCCAGCAGCGCATCCGCCGCGTTCGGGCCGTCGCTGCCGGAGGCATAGTTCGGAAAGTCCGTCGGCGCTTCCGTCGACCACTTCTCCAGCACCTTGCCGACCACGCGCCAGGTTTCCTCGACCATGTCGGCCCGGTTGAACAGCGTCTGGTCGCCCATCATCACGTCGTAGATCAGGGTCTCGTAGCCGATGTTCGGCTCCTTGGGGAACCAGTCGGCGTATTTGAACGCCATGCGCACGGCGGCCAGATCGACCACCGGGCCGGGGCGCTTGACCTCGAATTGCAGCGCGATGCCTTCCTCCGGCTGGATTTGCAGCAGCAGCCAGTTGGGCGGCAGGGCGGCGACGTCGGTGTCCTCGAACGGCGCGAACGGCGCCGGCTTGAAGCGGATGGCGATCTCCGTCACACGGCGCGACATGTGCTTGCCGGTGCGCAGGTAGAACGGCACGCCGGCCCAGCGCCAGTTGTCGATCGCCAGTTGCATGGCGACATAGGTCTCCACGCCGGACTCCGGCGCGACGTCGTGCTCCTGACGGTAGCCCAGCACACCGTCCGCACCGGGCCCGTACTGGCCACGCACCGCGTCCTCCGGCTCGACCGTGCGCAGCGCCGCGAACACATCTTCCTTGCGCCCGCGCACCGCTCGGGCATCGAAGCCGCCGGGCGGTTCCATCGCCACCATCGCCAGAAGCTGGAACACGTGGTTGGGCACCATGTCGCGCAGCGCGCCGGTCTTCTCGTAGAAGCGGCCGCGGGTTTCCACGCCGACCGTCTCGGCGACGGTGATCTGCACATGGTCGATGCGGTCGCGGTTCCACAGCGGCTCGAACATGCCGTTGGCGAAGCGCAGCGCCATGATGTTCTGCACCGTCTCCTTGCCGAGGAAATGGTCGATCCGGAAGATCTGGTGTTCCTCGGCGGCGCGCAGAATGGCGGTGTTCAGCGACCGGGCGGAGGCCTGGTCGTGGCCGAACGGTTTTTCGATCACCACGCGGCGCCAGTGTTCCGGTGCCTTGCCGTCCTGGTCCCAGTTTTCCTCGAACAGCCCGGCCTTGCCGAGATGCGTCACCACCGTGTCGAAGAAGCGGTCGGCGATGGCCAGGTAAAACAGGCAGTTGCCGCCGGTGTCGGATTTCTGCTCGATGTGCTGCTTCAGTTTTTCATACAGGCCGTCGTCGGAGAAATCGCCCTTGAGGTAGGTCATGCGGCCGGTCAGGCGTTTCCACGTCTTTTCATCGATCTTGTCGAGCCGGCTTTCGCTGGCGGCCTTGCCGACAAAGCTTTCCATCATCGTGTGCAGGCTGTCGCGCCACTTGTCCGCGTCGAGGTCGGCGAGATCGACCCCGATCAGTTCGAAATGTTCGGGCAGCAGCCCGGTGGTGGCCAGGTTGTACAGCGCCGGGACCAGCAGGCGCTTGGTCAGGTCGCCGCCGGCGCCGAAGATCACCATGGCACAGGGGCCCGGCGGCTTGGCCGCTCTTCGGGGCGGAGCGGTCAGAACCTGGGCGGCGGCTGGTTTTTGGTCGGGGGCAGGTTTGGCGTCGGTCATGGCTGATAACATGACGCTCCTTGGCTTCCGGTGGCTACACGTTGGAGTGAACTTGCGTGTACCAGGACGGCTTGCGCTTCTCGCGGAAGGCGGTGGTGCCTTCATGACCCTCCGGCGAATGGCGCTGGGTCCAGCCCTCGTGCGCCAGCATCGAAACCTGCCGATCATCCAGCAACAGGTTGTTCGCGCCGAGAAAACTGCGCTTGGTCATGGCGATGGCGGTTGGACTGCCCAGGCGGATCGCATCCACGACGGCGGCCAGTTTCGTTTCGACTTCCGCTTCCGAGACGATTTCGTGAATAAGACCTATACGTTCGGCCTCTCGAGCGTCGAAGCGTTCGCCGGTCAGGGCGTAGCGGCGGGTGTGGCGGAGGCCGATGGCGTTGACCATGTGGGTGGAGATCGGGGTCGGGGCGACGCCGACACGGATCTCGGTGATGCCGAACTGGGAGTCCGGCGTGGCGAAGGCGACATCGACGCAGCAGACGATGCCGACGCCGCCGCCGAAACAGGCGCCGTGGACCAGGGCGATGGTCGGTTTGGGGAACTCGTTCAGCAATTGCATCGCCCGGGTGGTGGCGATGGAGGCGGCGTAGTTCTCGGCCGGCGGGTAGGCCGCGACTTCGCCCAGCCATCTGATGTCGGCCCCGGCCTGGAAGTGCTTCCCGGCACCCCGGATGACCAGGCAGCGAACCGCGGGATCGCCGGCCAGGGCCGTCAGGCCGTCGATCAGCCCGTCCAGCATCGCGGCGTTGTAGGCGTTGCCGACTTCCGGCCGGTTGAGGGTGACGGTGGCGACGCCACCGGCGTCGGTCGACAAGAGGACTGGGGGTTGGGTCATGGGGCGTCCGGTCTGGAGATGATGCGCCAGATTGCCGCAGCGGCGGGGGATGGCAAGGGCCGGACGCGGCGTTACCCGGGCACGACCCGGGCACGACCTGGGCGCGACCGGAAGATATCGCCAGCGCTGGCTTCGTTGTGATTGAATGCCACCAGCGAACGACTCGGTCGAGGACAGGAGGCTGAAACAGCGTGGCGCCCGAACGGGACGCGAACCAGGGCTCGGCCGTCCGGACCGATGGAGGCGCCGCCGCGCCGCCGGTTCGGCCAGCGGCGCGGCGCTTCGGATGGCGCCGCGATCTGTCGCTGCGATCCCGGCTGATCCTGCTGGTCATGGCCTGCATCGTGCCGCTGGGCTGCACCGGCCTGATCCGCCGCTATCTGGATTACCGCGAAGGCCGGGCGACGGTTTACGACGGGCTGCTGACGACCGCACATGGCACTGCCATCGCGGTGGAGCGGGAGTTGCAGCTTCGCGTGTCGGCGCTGGAGACCCTGGCTTTGTCGCCCGACCTGCAGGACGGTAACTGGGACCAGTTCGACCACGTGGCGGAGACTTTCCTGGCGCGCCAGCCACCTGGTTCGGTGATGGGCGTCGCCGGCCCGGATCTGCGGCGCGTGCGCGTCTATGGGTTGCCGCAGGGCAAATCCACACCCATGCTGCCGCGTAATTCGTACGCTGGCGGCATCCAGGTCTTCGACACGCACGGTCCCGTGGTGACCGAGATGCATCGCGGCCGGATCACCGGTCGGAACGGCTTCAGCGTCGATGTGCCGGTATTTCGCGACGGCCGCGTCGTTTACGATCTGTATATCAGGCTGCTGCCCGATATGATGGGGAACCTGATTGCCCGCCAGCGCCTGCCTCCCGGCGGCAGTGTGATGGTGGTCGACACCGCCGGCGACATCGTTGCCAAGGTGCCGGACCTGGACCTTCTTGTCGGCAGCCGCGTCGCGCCTTCTCTGTGGGGCACCATCCGGACGAACGCGGAAGGGGTGACGCAGGTATCGGCCCCGAGAGACGTTTCAACGGCCGCTGCCTATACGCATGTCATGCCATTCGGCTGGACGGTGGTGGTCGCGGCGCCGAACGACGTCGTCTTCGGGCCGGTGCGGGAGGCGATTCTACGGGTGGTCGGGATTGGTGCCCTCGCCCTGGCCATTGCGGTGGCGATGGCAACGTGGGTTGCCAAGGGGATCACCCGGCCGATCGAACAGCTTCGGCGCCTGGCGATGCAGGACGGCCAGATCGGCCAGGCCGGCCCGGCGGCGACCGGCCTGCCGGAATTCGACATGGTCGCCCTGGCGCTGACCACGGCGGCGGAAGGACGGCGGGATGCGGCCAAGGCCCTGGCGGAGAGCGAGGCGCAATTCAGGGCGCTGTTCGAGCGCTCGCCCAGCGGCACGATCCTGCTGGATCCCGACACCACGCGGGTGATCGACGCCAACGCAGTCGCCGCGTCGTATGTCGGCTGCTCGGTCGAGGAATTCCGTGGCCGCGCGATCACCGATTTCGCCCTGCAGACCAGTCACGAACGAATACGGGCGATTTGCCAGTCGGTCGTTGCCGGCAACAGTGCCAGCTATGAAACCCGGATCCAGGGCAGGACGGGCCCGCGTGACCTGCTGATCGCCGTCGCGCCGGTGGTGGTGGGCGGCCGGACCCTGGTGTTGAACAACCAGATCGACGTCACCGACCTGCGCCGAGCGGAAGCCGGGTTGCGGGTGAACGAGGAACGGCTGGAACTGGCTCGGGAAGGTGCGAACCTGGGCATCTGGGACTGGGATGTCGTGAACGACACGCTGACCTGGAGCGAGCATCAGTGGCGCCTGCACGGGCTGGAGCCGCGAACCGGCGGTCCAAGCCCGGAACTTTGGCGGCACACCGTGCACCCGTCCGATTTGCACCGGGTGCAGGCGGAACTGGTGGCGGCGTTGCGGTCGCCGGCGCGCGCGTATGCGACCGAATACAGCGTGGTCCTGGCCAGCGGATCGCTGCGCCGCCTGCTGGGCCGGGGCCAGACCGTGCGCGGGGCGGACGGACGGGCGGTCCGCATGGTCGGCATCAACATGGACGTGACGGCGCGGTACGAGGCCGAAATGGCTCGCGACCGGCTGATCTGGATGCTGGAAACCGAACGGAGCCGGTTGTCGGAGGTGATCGAGGCGATGCCGATCGGCGTCGGGATCGTCAATGCCGATGGACGGATCGTGCTGGGCAATGCGCATATGGCACGCCTGATCGGCCCGGTCCTTCCGTCCCTGTCAGCCGCGCCGCGCGGCGAATGGATCGTCTACGATCCGAGTGGCAACCGCCTGCCATCAGACCAATTCCCGATCCAGCGCGCGCTGTATCGCGGGGACACCATCCTGCCGGGGATGGAAATGCTGTTCCGGGAAACCGACGGCAGCGAGAAATGGTTCAAGGTCGGCAGCGTCCCGTTGCACCAGGAGGACGGACAGAAGCGGGAAGCGTTGGCCATCTTCCTGGATATCGATGCCGAAAAGCGCCTGCTCGCGTTTCAGCAGCAGACCAATGTCCGGCTGGAGCAGCGGGTCAGGGAGGAGATGGCGGCACGCGAGGCGGCACAGCAACGCGCGGCGCATGCCGAGAGGATGCATGCGCTGGGTCAGATCGCCGGCGGCATCGCGCATGATTTCAACAACGTGCTGCAGGCGGT
>DATAZJ010000063.1:0-11662 GCA_036272115.1 Rhodopila sp.
CGGAATTCCATCCGGTCCGCGGTGGCGATGCCGATCCAGATGGTGCCCCCAAAATCGATCCGGTCGGCCCCGTCATCCAGTTCGATCAGCACCGCCAGCGCATGCGTCGCCCCGGTCTGTTCACGCGCGGCCCTGGCAACGGCCTCGGTCGTCGCCTGATCGAGCGCCGCCGGAATCGAGACCCCAAACAAGCTGTCCAGCCGCCGCACCACCGTGCCATGCCTGAACACCGTCTCGGCGCCTGGCAGATGCGCGATCCGCGCGGCGATCTGCCCGGCGGTAAAGCTCTCCACCAGCGTCAGAGTGGCCGATGCGGCCGTCAGCGCCGCCAGCGTCACTCCCTCCAGCGTCTGGTCGTCCTCCGCCATGATGAAATTGCCCAGCCGCTTCTTCACCTCGGCGGTGACCGGGGCCAGCTTGCGGCGAACATCGTCCATGTCGGTGCCGCGCACCGTCAGCTTGGTCTCAAGCTGCGGATAATGCGCCCGGAACCCCAGCTTCACGCCGCCATCCGGGTCCAGCGTCTCCACCCCCGCCAGCAACTGGTCCACATGCGACTCACCCAGCCCATATGAGTGGAACCGCTTCAGATAAATCGCCGTCGGCGCCCCCGCTCGGGCCAGGATGCGCGGGATCACCTGTTCCTCCAGCATCCGCCGCAACTCGCGAGGCACCCCGGGCGTGAAGAAAAACCGCGCCTTGCCAATGTCCAGGGCGAAGCCGCAGGCCGTGCCGATCGGGTTGTCGATCATCTCCGCCGTCGCCGGCAGCATCGCCTGCTTGACGTTGTTCGGTGGCATCGCCCGCATGCGGCGCGTGAAAATATCCTCCATCCGCGTCAGCCATTCCTGATGCAGTACCAGCTCGACACCGGCCGCCTGCGCCGCGATCTCCTGCGACAGATCATCCACCGTCGGCCCCAGCCCGCCATTCACGATCACCGCATCCGCCCGCGTTGACGCCAGCCGGAACGCGGCAAGCAGCGATTCGCGGTCGTCGCCGACAGTGGTCTCGGCGTACACCGACAGCCCCACATCCTCCAGCTTCTGCGCCATATAGGAGAAATTGGTGTTGGTGATCTTGCCGGTCAGCACCTCGTCGCCGGTGCAGATGATCTCGATGCGCATGGATGTCTCCCTTGGTCGCGCCAGATTGCGGGGAAGTGGGGGATGGGGCAAGCGTCGGGCGCGAATGTGGGGAGAGAGAAACCGGCCACAGCCATCGCCAGCTCCACGGCGGATTGGCCAACTCGTCGCGCACACAAGAGTTGAATGACGGGCCCGTCATTCATGCCGGTTGACCCAGCCCGTCATGCCGACGGAGGTCGGCATCCACGCCTTTGACGAGCGGCAACAAAGCCATAGACGGCGATCCGTCGCCCACCACGACGGTTGCACTGCGGTGCCGATGGGTCAACATCAAGGGCAATTGGCATAACCTAGACGGATAGGCAGCATAATGACCCGTTTCGCCGTAATCGGCCTCGACCACCGCCACGTATACGAAATGACCGAGGAACTGATCGCCGCCGGGATGGACTGTGCCGGGTATTGGCCGGAAACCTCCGATCCGCGTGTGCTGGACGGCTTCCGCAAGCGGTTTCCCGACCTGCCGGCGGTCGGCGATCGGGATGCGTTGCTGGAGGACAGGTCCATCGACGCCATCGTGATCGGCGCCATCCCGCGCGACCGTGCGGCGCTGGCGGCCACGGCGATGCGCAACGGCAAGGACGTGATGTCGGACAAGCCCGGCGTGACCACGCTGGCGCAGCTAGCCGATCTGGAACGGGTGGTTGCGGAAACCGGGCGCATCTTCTCGATCTGTTTCTCGGAGCGGTTCCAGGTGCCCGCGGTCGGCGCCGCGCTGCGGCTGGTTGCGGAAGGTCGGATCGGACAGGTGGTGCAGACCGTCAATCTGGCGCCGCATCGGCTGAACCGAGCGATCCGCCCGGGCTGGTTCTTCGAGCCGGAGGCGCACGGCGGCATCCTGTGCGACATCGGGTCGCACCAGATCGACCAGTTCCTGGTGTTCACCGGGTCCGAACACACCGAGGTGGCCAGCAGCACGACCGGCAGCTTCGGCGACCTGCCGGCACCGGGATTCGAGAACTTCGGCGAAATCGTGCTGAGCAGTGAGCGGGCGCGCGGTTATGTGCGGGTGGACTGGTTCACGCCGGACGGCCTGGCGACCTGGGGCGACGGGCGGCTGGTCGTGCTCGGCACCGAGGGAACGATCGAGCTGCGCAAGTATATCGATGTCGAGGGGCGACCTGGCACCGACCATCTGTTCCTGGTCAACAACGCCGGCACGCGGCATCTCGACTGTTCCGGTGAGAAGCTGACCTATTTCCGGGCGTTTGCCGCCGATGTGCGGGACCGCTCGGCGACCGCCATGCCGCAAGGCCATGTGTTTACCGTGTGCCGGCTGGCGTTGCAGGCACAGGCGCGGGCTCGGCGGGTCGTGTTGCCGGGCGGCCTGCCCAGGCGGGGGGAAGTGGCATGAGCCGTATTGGGATCGCTGTCATCGGTCTTGGCCCGGCGGCGCAGCCGCATGCGCAGAGCCTGCTCGACCTGGCCGACCGGGTGCAGGTGCGTTGGGCGGTGACGCGCAGCCGGGCTCGGGCGGAGGCGGCGGCGGCGCGCTATCCGTTCCCGATTACGACCGATCTGGATCGGGTTATCGCGGACCCGGCGGTGCAGGCGGTGTTGCTGTTGACGCCACCGGGCGCGCATCTGGAGTTGGCGGAACGCTGTCTGGCGGCTGGCAAGCATGTGCTGGTGGAAAAGCCGTTGGAATTGTCGGTTGAACGGGGGCAGCGGCTGGTTGCGGCCGGGCGAGCGTCCGGGCTGCGGGTTGGTGTGGTGTTGCAACATCGGTTCCGGCCGGGGGCGATGCGGCTGCGGGCGCTGTTGGCCGAGGGTGCGCTCGGGGACGTGGCGGCGGGGTGGATGACGGTGCCTTGGTGGCGGCCGCAGGCTTATTACGATGAACCGGGACGCGGCACGTTGGCTCGGGATGGCGGCGGAGTGCTGCTGACTCAGGCGATCCATACGATCGATCTGTTTCGGTCGCTGGTCGGGGTCAGCGAGGTGGTCTCGGCGACGATTGCCACTACCGGGCTGCATCGGATGGAAACCGAGGATTACGTGACTGCCCAGTTGCGGCTTGGCAACGGGGCGCCGGGGATGCTGGCCGCTACGACGGCGTTTGCGCCCGGGCGGCCGGAGCGTATCGAGATTTTCGGCACGAAGGGGGCCGCTGTGCTGGCCGGTGGCGGGCTGCAGGTGGATTTCCTGGATGGGCGGCAGGAGACGCTGGACGCCGGGGAACGCACCGGCAGCGGCGCGAACATCATGGATTTTCCCAATGATGCGCACCGGGCGGTGCTGGCGGATTTTCTGGACGCGGTGGAGGGCGGACGCGACCCGGCGGTGACGGCTGAGGAAGCCCTGGCGACCCAGGCGTTGATCGACGCTGTGCTGACGCGTGGCAGGGCCGGCGCCTGATCCGCCGCGGATCGGGGACGCGGATGCCGATCGCCGTATCTGTGCTGGTCAAATGCATGGATGCCGACCTCCGAACCATGACGGAGGGCAATGGCAACGTCGGTCGGTATTGGCTCCCGCTGCATGTGGCGGGTATATCATCACTTGCAAGAGACGGTTGGTGGGCCGCTTTCAGGTGCCGCAGAAGGTTTGCAGCACGCGTTCGTCATCCCGCGGCGGCAGGGTGTAGCGTTCGTGGGCGGGGTTGTCGTCGTAGGGTCGGGATAGAACGTCCAGCAGGTCGTTGAACGGTGCGTAGTCGGCATGTTCGGCGGCAGCGGCGAGGGCTGCCTCTACCAAGTGGTTGCGGGGGATGAAGGCGGGATTGTGGGCGCGCATCGTGGCGGCTGGGGTAGCCTCGGCGGCGAGGCGGGCGTGCCAGCCTGTTGCCCAGGCGTCGAAGGCGGTTGGGTCTTTGAACAGGGTTCGGACCGCGGCGTCGCCGGATGGGTGATCCGCTGCCGAGCACAGGCGGCGGAACGTCAGGGTGAAGTCGGCGCCGTCGGCGGCCATCAGTTTCAGCAGGTCCTGGGCCAGGTGCACGTCGGATTCCTGTTCCGTTTGTAGGCCGATCTTGTGGCGGAGGCCGGCGAAATAGCTGGCCTCGAACCGGTCGGCGAATTCCGCCAGTGCCTGCTTGGCGGTGTCCTCGCCGCCGTCCAGCAGGGGGATCAGGCATTCGGCCAGCCGCGTCAGGTTCCACAGCGCGATGCGGGGCTGATTGCCGTAGGCGTAGCGGCCATGGTGATCGATCGAACTGAACACCGTTGCGGGATCGTAGGCATCCATGAAGGCGCACGGGCCGTAGTCGATGGTTTCACCTGATATCGCGCAGTTGTCGGTGTTCATCACCCCGTGGATGAACCCGACCAGCAGCCATCGCGCCACAAGGTCCGCCTGCCGGGCGATGACGGCGTCCCGGAAGGCGCGAATGGGGTCCTGCGCGGTGGCCGCCTCGGGGTAGTGGCGGGCGATCGCGTGTTCGGCGAGCAGGCGCAGACCGGCCTCGTCATTCCTGGCGGCGAGATATTGGAAGGTGCCGACGCGGATGTGGCTGGCCGCGACGCGGGTCAGCACGGCACCCGGCTGCATGGTCTCTCGCCATATGGTTTCGCCGGTGGTGACGGCGGCCAGCGACCGGGTGGTGGGGATGCCCAAGGCGGCCATCGCCTCGCTGACCAGGTATTCGCGCAGCACCGGACCCAGCGCGGCTCGGCCGTCGCCGCGGCGGGAGAATGGAGTGGGGCCGGAGCCTTTCAACTGGATGTCCCGGCGGATGCCGTCGCGGCCGATGACCTCACCCAGCAAATTGGCTCTTCCGTCCCCCAGTTGCGGGACGAAATGGCCGAACTGGTGGCCGGCATAGGCGAGCGCCATCGGCTCCGCGCCGGGCGGGACGCGATTGCCGGCCAGGACGGCGACGCCCTCCGGCGAGGTCAGCGCGTCGGGGTCGATTCCCAGGGTTTGGGCCAGCGCGGTGTTGATGCGGATCAATTTGGCGGCGGCCACGGGCGTCGGATCGAGCCGCGCGTAGAACCGGTCGGGCAGGCGCGCGTAAAGGTTGTCGAATGGAATGTGCATGGTTGGACCCTAGTGCCCGATCGCGGTACAGCGCGAGTCACGAAGTGACCGCGATTTCCCGCGTGAATCGGCCACGCGAACAAATCGGCGACGTATCGCGTTTCTCTGATGCGCGATCCTAGCGTGATATTTCGC
Source organism: Rhodopila sp. (assembly GCA_036272115.1). Lineage (GTDB taxonomy): Bacteria > Pseudomonadota > Alphaproteobacteria > Acetobacterales > Acetobacteraceae > Rhodopila. The sequence continues at coordinate 5,262 of DATAZJ010000063.1, forward strand.
TCGCGTGCATCCCACACTATGTAGTGTGGATGATCCCATTATCCGTCCTCGATCTCTCCCCGGTTCCCGAAGGCAGTGACGCCGGCCAGGCGTTGCACAATTCGGTCGATCTTGCCCGCCATGCGGAGGCGCTGGGTTACGGGCGCTACTGGATGGCGGAGCATCACAACATGCCGGGGATCGCCAGCGCGGCGACAGCGGTGGCGCTGGCGCATGTGGCGGTGGCCACCAACACCATCCGGATCGGCGCGGGCGGCATCATGCTGCCGAACCACGCGCCGCTGATGGTGGCCGAACAGTTCGGCACGCTGGCGGCCCTGCATCCGGGGCGGGTTGACCTGGGCCTGGGACGCGCGCCGGGGTCCGACCAGATTGCCGCTCGGGCCATGCGGCGCAACCTGGCGGGCGATGTCGATCAGTTTCCGGCCGATGTTATTGAGTTGATGGGATATTTCCAGCCGGCGGAACCTGGGCAGTCGCTGCAGGCGGTGCCGGGGGCCGGGCAGGAGGTTGCGGTCTGGATCCTCGGGTCGAGCACCTATGGGGCGCAGTTGGCGGCGCATCTGGGGTTGCCGTACGCGTTCGCCTCCCATTTCGCGCCGGGCCAGATGCGGGAGGCGATGGCAATCTACCGGGAACGCTTCCGCCCGTCCGACCGGCTGGCGGCGCCGCGCGTCATGCTGGGGGTGAACATCTTCGCCGCCGAGACCGATGCGGAGGCGCGGTTTCTGTTTTCCTCGCAGCAGCAGGCGTTTCTGAACCTGCGGCGGGGGCGGCCTGGGAAGCTGCCGCCGCCGGTGGCGGATTTCGAAGCGGGTGTCGATCGGTATGGCCGAGCGATGCTGGCCGACGCGCTGGCATGCGCGGTCGTGGGAGGGCCGGAGACGGTGCGGGACGGGTTGGCGGCGTTCGTCGCCTCGACCGGGGCGGATGAACTGATGGTGACGGCGCAGATCTTCGATCATGCGGCGCGCAAGCGGTCATTCTCGATCCTGGCGGAGCAGGTCGCGAAAGCCTGACAGCGCCGGCGACTCCCAGCCGCGTTATGCGCTCGCAAGCTGATCCGGCGGGGACGGTGCGTCGCTTGGTTTGGGTCTGCCTGGTCCTGGCGGTCGCGGGTTATGGCGCTGTTGTCGTGCGGAACGTGACCGAGACGCTGGTGGGCATCACGACCCACCAGGCGTCCGCGGTCACGATCCAGCCTGCCTAACGGTAGTTCGGATTGCCGGGCGGCGGCGGGAACGGGGGCGGACCCGGACGGTCCGGCGGCGGGGGTGGCCGCCCGTAATCAATCGGCGGGGGCGGCGGGGGGCGGTGATGGACCGGCGTCTCGACAACGCAGCCGGCCAGCCCGATCGCAGCCACCAGGATGATCGCGGTGTTCAGAGAGCGCATAAAGAGGTCCTTGGACTGAAGGTTTCAGCGGCCAGGACAGCCGCTACGCGCGTCTAACGCCCGCCGATGCGTTTCGGTTGCGTCAAGCGGTGTCCGTTCGCCTTGGCCGGCGGCCCCGGTTGCTGTCGCTTGCAATGGTCCCTGCGTTTTTCGGAGGTGTTTTGCCCCGCCGGGTCATCAAACGCTTTCTATCGGCATCGAACCGCGCCATAGAACGCGGATGCTGCCTGCCACCTTCCGCACGCCGCGTCTGACGTTGCGCCCGATCGCCATGGCCGATGCGGGGCCGATTTTCAGCGCCTATTCGCGCGACCCCGAAGTTACGCAGTTCCTGATCTGGCGGCCGCACCGCACGCGGCAAGATATCGAGGCCTATATTCGCAGTTGCCTGCAGACCCCGCCGCACCGGGCGCGCACCTATGTGCTGGTCGGGCGCAAGGACAGCGCGATACGGGGCTGCCTCGATCTGCGCAAGGCCGACCGCCACCGGCTGGAATTCGGCTACGTGCTGGCTCGTGCGTTCTGGGGCCAGGGATTGATGACCGAGGCGCTGACCGAAATCGTGCGATGGGGATTGGCGCAGCCGTCGATCTTCCGCATCAGCGCGGTGTGCGATGTGGAGAATGTCGGGTCCGCTCGGGTGATGGAGAAGTCGGGGCTGGTCAGGGAGGGTCTGCTGCGGCGCTATCTGATCCATCCCAGTATCAGCAAGGAACCGCGCGACTGCTTCAGTTATGCCAGGGTCCGCTAGTGTCCTGCCCCAGAGGTCCGTCGCATCTTGCGACGGGCTTCTGGGACCAGCAGGCCACTGAAAACTAGCAGCGCCTTCGTTTTCGCTGCAACTAATCCGCTGATAACGGCGCCGCGCCGGTCATGTTGACCGGGTCTGTCGAAGTTTATTGCATCCCGCTTGAACAAATTGATACAGTGCACGTGGAATGGGCAAATATAAGCCCATCCACGACAGGTAGGCTACAAGCAGGGAGTATAAATCAATGTCTGGATACGCCGGAGACGCGGCAAACGTTCCTTGGTGGAAAGAACCAACAAAGGACCAATGGTACGCCTATTGCGCTGCCTGGATGGGGTGGACGCTCGATGCTTTCGACTTCACCGTCTTCCTTTTGATTATGGCGCCGATTGCGCAGGAGTTTAAGGTTCCACTGATCGACGTGACCGCGATCTTCTCGGTCACGCTGGTCATGCGCCTGGGTGGAGCGACGGCGTCCGGTTGGCTGGCCGACCGGATGGGACGCCGAGCGCCGTTGATGATCTCGATTCTTTGGTATTCCATCTGCAATCTTCTGGCTGGCTTCTCGCCCAGTTTTGCTTTCCTTTTCGTGATCCGGGCGCTGCTGGGCATCGGCATGGGGGCGGAATGGCCGGCCGGCGCGGCGCTGGCGATGGAATCCTGGCCGGCGCGGTCTCGCGGGCTGATGTCCGGGGTCCTGCAGGGGTCCTGGGGATTGGGCTTCGCATTGTCCGGCCTGGCCTACGGCTTTCTGTACGGACCGCTGGAGGCCTGGCATAAGGGCTACGGATGGCGCGGGATGCTGATCCTGGGCGTGCTGCCGGCGCTGGCCTGCGTCTGGATCCGGGTGTACGTGAAAGAGCCTGAGATCTGGACGGAAAACAAAAGGATCCAGAACACGACGCAAAAGCAGGTCACCCTGCCGCTGTTCGCCATCTTCAAGCCCAAATATCTCTACAACACCTTCACGGCCTGCCTGTGGATGGCCGCCAACTTCTGCGTCTACTACGCGGTCTGGGCCATGCTTGGCACCTACCTGACGAAACAACTGGGGTGGACGCCGGCCCAGGTGGCGGTACCGGTGTTCTGGGGCAACATCCTCACGTTCCTGTCGTGCTGCTTCTGGGGCGCGATATCGGAACGCGTTGGACGGCGCTGGGCGTTGATGATTCCCACGATGATCGCCTTGTTCCTGATTCCGGTGTATATCACGCAGACTGACCGGACCTTGTTCCTGGAGTTCTTCCTGGTGTTCATCTGCTTCTTCGCCGCGAAGGATGCGCTGAACCCAGGCTGGTTGTCGGAACGCTTCCCGACCGAGGTACGGGCCACCGCCGCCGGTTTCTGTTACCACCAGGGCGCGGTCTGGGGTGCGGCCGTGGCGCCGATCCTGACTTACTTCGCGGTGAACCAGGGCATGGGTTTTGCCAAACCGATGATGTACGCCTCGATCGGTTCGATGATCGTGTATATCATCGCGGTCTACCTTGGGCCGGAGACCAAGGGCAAGGTCCTGACCGCCGAACTGGAAGTGATCGAGGCCGAAGTCACGATCGGGTAGCCTGAGGCGATACGGCCGGGACGGGCGTTCCGGCCGTATCCCATGGTTTGCAGGCCGCGTCCTGCTCAGGCGATCAGACGTTGCGAGGTCGGGTCGAACAGGCACAGTTTCCGCGTATCGATGGAAAAGCGCTGGGTGCTGCCCCACGGCAGCGCCATGTCGGCGGCAACGCGGCCGATGACCCGGTGACCGCCCAGCCGCAGCATCACGATCGTTTCGGCACCCGTCGGTTCGGTCATTTCGACGACCGCATCGACGATCGTGGGCGGTGCGTCGTCGATGCCGAAGCGGCGTTGCGGTTCGGCGATGCACTCCGGGCGAATCCCCAGGACGATCCCGCTTTCCCGCGCCGGCGAAATCGCCTGTAGTTGCAAGCGGATCGAGTCTTCCCCGCGGCCGATCACGACCGACGATCCGTCACCGTCCAGTCGCGCCGGGATCGTGTTCATCGGCGGCGCCCCCATGAACCGGGCGACGAAAAGGTTGGCGGGGCGGTGATAGATCGTGTCGGGATCGGCGAATTGCTGCACTTCCCCGCGATCCATCACCGCGATGCGGGTGGCCATGGTCATCGCCTCCACCTGGTCGTGGGTGACGTAGATGCAGGTGGTGCCGATGCGGGCATGGAGTTGCTTGATCTCGGCGCGCATCTCCACGCGAAGCTGCGCGTCGAGATTGGACAGCGGTTCATCGAACAGGAAGAGGGCCGGGTCACGCACCAGCGCGCGTCCCATCGCCACACGCTGACGCTGGCCGCCGGACAGTTGCGCCGGCCTTCGGTCCAGCAGGGTCTCGATCTGCAGCAGGCGTGCCACGCGTTCGACGGCCTCCTTCCGGCGGGCTTTTGGCACGCCGCGGCATTCCATGCCGAAGGTCACGTTCTGGCGGACGGTCATTGCCGGGTACAGCGCGTAGGATTGAAACACCATGGCGATGTTGCGGTCCTTCGCCGCCACGCCGTTCATCGACCGGCCGCCGATTTCGATGTCGCCGGCGCTCGCGGTTTCCAGTCCGGCGATGATGCTGAGCAGCGTGGACTTGCCGCAGCCGGACGGACCGACCAGCACGGTGAAGGCACCGCTTTCGATGTCCAGGCTGACGTCTTTCAGCACCTCGACCGCGCCGAAGCGCTTGGAAATCCGGCGTACTGCCAATCCTGCCATGCCGATCCCCTACCGCACCGCGCCGGCGGTCAGGCCGCGCATGAAATACTTTCCGCCGAACAGATAGACCGCCAGGGTCGGCAGTGCGGCCAGCAGGACCGCCGCACTCTGCACGCCATATTGCGGGGTCGTGGTGACGGTCGCGCTGATGGCGATGATCGCGGCCGTGATCGGCTGTTCGGAACCGGACAGAAAGGTCACGCCGTACAGGAATTCGTTCCAAATTCCGGTGAATTGCCAGATCGTGCAGACGATCAGGATCGGTGGCGACAGCGGCAGCACGATGCGCCAGAAGATGCGGTAGAAGCCGGCGCCGTCGATGCGGGCGGCCTTGATCAGGTCCTGCGGGATGGCGACGTAGTAGTTGCGGCAGAACAACGTGGTGAAGCTGAGGCCCTGCACGACGTGAACCACGATCAGGCCGGCGATGGTGTTGGGCAGGCCGATGTCGCGCAGCACGATCACCCAGGGGATCAGCCGCATCTGTTCCGGCAGGAACACCCCAAGCGTCATCAGCGCGAACATCAGCGTATCGCCGGGGAACCGCCACAGCGCGATCGAGAATCCGGCCACCGCGCCCAGCAATGTCGAAATGATCGTCGCCGGAACGGTCATCAGCAGTGAATTGACGATATAGGGCGCGACGCCCGAACAGCGTTCGGCGATGCAGAAATGGCTCCACGCCATCGCGTAGTTCGCCAGCGTGACCGTCCGCGGCCAGCCGATCAGCGAACGTTGTGCCATCTCGGCATTCGGGCGCAGCGATGTCAGCACGACGATCACCAGCGGCGTCAGGAAGAACGCCGCCAGGGCCAGCAGCACCGCATAGATGATCCAGCGGCCGCGCGTCATGAACGAGCCCTCCAGCGTTCGTGGAGCTTGTAGGGGACGATGACGATGACCAGCGCCAACAGCATCAGCATCGCCGCCGCGGCGCCGCGTCCGATCTGGCCGCGCTGGAACATGAAGTCATACACGACGGTGGCGGGCATGTTGGTGGCGATCCCGGGGCCTCCGCCGGTCAGCGCGCGCACCAGGTCGAAGGTCTTGATCGCCATCTGCAACAAGATGACCATCACCGCCAGCACGATCGGCCCCATGGTGGGCAGCACCACGCGACGGTAGATGCGCCACGCGCCGGCGCCGTCGATCTGCGCGGCCTTGATGATCTCGGCATCGACCGAACGCAGCCCGGCCAGGAACAGCGCCATGGCGAACCCTGCCGCCTGCCACGCGCCGGCGATGACCAGCGTGTAGATCGCCATGTCGCGATCGACCAGCCAGTCGAACCGGAAGCCGGTCCAGCCCCAGCCCTGCACCAGCCGCTGGATGCCGATCCCCGGATTGAGCAGCCAGCTCCAGATCGTTCCGGTGACCACGAAGGAGACCGCCATGGGGTAGAGGAAGATGGTGCGGAAGATGTTTTCCCCGCGCACCCGCTGGTCCAGCAGGATCGCCAGCAGCAGGCCCAGCGCGCTGGTCAGGACGACGAAGCAGACACCAAAGATGACGATGTTGACGTAGGCGACGT
>DATAZJ010000064.1:0-13060 GCA_036272115.1 Rhodopila sp.
TTGCGTATCCGCGACCGCCACGACCGTGACATGCTGTATGGACCGACAAACGAAGAGATGGTGACGGATCTGTTCCGCCAGGCGGTCAAAAGCTACCGCGAGGTGCCGCAGATACTATATCATATCCAATGGAAGTTCCGCGATGAGGTGCGGCCGCGGTTCGGGGTGATGCGTGGGCGGGAGTTCCTGATGAAGGACGCCTATTCGTTCGACCTGGATCATGCCGGCGCGGTGACCAGCTATCGCAAGATGATGCTGGCCTACATGCGCACGTTCCAGCGGATGGGGCTGAAGGCGATCCCGATGGAGGCCGACACCGGCCCGATCGGCGGCGATCTGAGCCACGAATTCATCATCCTGGCACCCACCGGAGAGAGCCAGGTCTACTACGACGCGGCGTTCGAGGAGATCGACTACCTGGAGTCGCATGCCGGCGGGTTCAACCACGAGAAGCCGGAAGATCTGGCTCGGTTTTTCACGGAAATGACCACGCACTACGCGGCGACCGACGAAAAGCATGACACTGTCCGGTGGGATCTTGTGTCGGCTGACCGCAAGCGTGAGGGTCGGGGGATCGAGGTCGGCCACATCTTCCACTTCGGCACCAAGTATACGAAGCCGCTGGGTGCGGTCGTCGCCGGGCCGGACGGCAAGCCGGTGAATCCGGAAATGGGCAGCTACGGTGTGGGCGTGTCCCGGCTGGTTGGCGCGGTGATCGAGGCCAGCCACGACGACGCCGGCATCGTCTGGCCGGACAGCATCGCGCCGTTCAAGGCGGCAATCCTGAATTTGAAGATCGGCGACGCGGCGTGCGACGGGCTGTGCGAACGCCTGTATGCGGCGCTTGGGGACGGGGCGCTGTACGACGATCGGGCGGATCGGGCGGGGGCGAAATTCGCCGATGCGGACCTGATGGGGCATCCCTGGCAGATCGTCGTGGGTCCTCGGGGTGCCGCGGCGGGGACGGTGGAATTGAAGCGCCGAGCGACGGGCGAGCGGGTGGAGGTTACGCCGGAGGAAGCGCTGAGCCGGGTCGGTTAGGCGGTGGTCGTGGTGGTTTTTCCCGCCGTGGCCGGGCCGCGGCCTGCTCGGGATGGCTGGGCGCGGGTCGGATATCCGCGCTCCGTCCGACTATGCGCGGATGGCCGGGCGCGGATGGCCGGGATATGACCGGCCATGACGGCGAGAGCGTGCTTATCATGGGCACAAGCTGAGATGTTCGGTCCGTTCGAGCGCATGGTTGCCGCCCGGTATCTGCGGGCGCGCAAGGGGGAGCGGTTCGTGTCGATCATCGCGACGTTCTCCCTGGTCGGCATCGCGCTGGGGGTGGCGACGCTGATCGTGGTGACCTCGGTCATGAGCGGCTTTCAGGTCGAACTGGTGTCGCGCATCCTGGGGGTGAACGGGCATATCACCGTCGAGGCCTATGCCGGGCAGCAGTTGGATAACTACCAGCCGCTGCTGGCGCAGATCCGCGGGATGAAGGACGTCGCGTCGGCCACGCCGGTGCTGGACGGGCAGGCGCTGCTGAGCACCGACAACGGCGGCGCCCGGGGTGGGCTGGTGCGCGGCATCACCCTGGACGACCTAAAGGCGCTGCATCCGATCAGCGACCATATCGTTGCCGGCAGCCTGGCCGATTTCACCGGCGACGACGCGCTGGTTGTCGGTGTCGGGCTGGCCAGCACCTATCGGCTGCGGATCGGGGATTCGCTGACGATCATCTCGCCGGAGGGCGCGGCGACCGCGTTCGGCACGATCCCTCGGGTGCGCGCCTACAAGGTGGTGGCGATCTTCGATGCCGGGCTGAGCGACTACAACAACAGCGTGGTGTTCCTGCCGCTGCCGGCAGCGCAGGTGTTCTTCCAGAAGCCCAACGCCGTCACCGGGGTGGAAATCAGGCTGCACGATCCGGATCAGGTCAGTGTGGTGGGGCGGGCGCTGGCGCCTCTGCTGCAAGGGCGTCAGGTGTATGCGCGCGACTGGCGGCATGCCAACGACACCATCATCGGCGTGCTGCAGGTGCAGAAGGACACGATGTTCATCGTGCTGGGCATGATCGTGCTGGTGGCGGCGTTCAACGTCGTTTCCTCATTGATCATGCTGGTGAAGGACAAGCGCGGCGATATCGCGGTGCTGCGCACCATCGGCGCGAGCGGGGGCGCCATCCTGCGCATCTTCCTGATGTGCGGCGCGTTCGTGGGCGTCGCGGGCACCGTCATCGGCACGATCATCGGCGTGGTGTTCTGCCACTACATCGTCCCCATCCAGCACTTCATTGAGCATGCGACGGGCGGACAGGTGTTCGATGCCTCGGTGTTCATGCTGACCGAGTTGCCGAACACCATCGACTGGGCCGATGTCGGCCGGGTGGTGGCGCTGGGGCTGGTGCTGTCGCTGCTGGCGACCCTGTATCCCAGTTGGCGCGCGGCCAGGACCGATCCGGTGGAAGCGTTGCGGCATGAGTGATCCGCTGGCGTTGCGCGCCGTGTCCCGCGTGTATCGCGGCGATGCGGGGGAATTGCCGGTGCTGCGCGGCGCCGACCTGACGGTACGGGCGGGGGAGATCGTTGCGCTAGTGGCGCCCTCGGGGGCCGGCAAGTCGACGTTGCTGCATGTGGCCGGGCTGCTGGACCGGCCCGATGGCGGATCGGTGCTGATCGAGGGCCGTGATGCCGGCGGACTGCCGGATGCGGCGCGCACCGCGATACGGCGCGACACGATCGGCTTTGTCTATCAGTTCCACCATCTGCTGCCGGAGTTCTCCGCGCTGGAGAACATCGTGCTGCCGCAGATGATCGCGGGCCGGTCCCGGCGGGTGGCGGCGGAGCGGGCCAAAACGTTGCTGACGACGTTCGGGCTGGCGGCCCGGTTGGGTCACCTGCCGGGGAAGCTGTCGGGCGGCGAGCAGCAGCGGGTGGCGATCGCCCGAGCGCTGGCGAATGGGCCGAAATTGCTGTTGGCGGATGAGCCGACGGGCAATCTGGATGTGGCGACGGCGGAAGCGGTGTTCGCCGAATTGCTGGCGATCGTGCGGCAGCAAGGGGTGGCGGCGCTGGTCGCAACCCATAACCCCGATCTGGCCGCCCGGATGGACCGGACGGTGACGCTGCGGGACGGACGGCTGGTTTAGCCTGGCGGTTAAGCGGCTCTACGCCCTCGACTGGAACGGTCGGCCCAGCATCGCCGGGCGGTGCAGCCGAATGCGCCTTGCGTCGCGGGAGATCAGGACCAATACGACGACGGTGCCGATATAGGGCAGCGCCGACAGCAGCGCCGATGGCACCGGAACGCCCAGCGCCTGGACATACAGCGACAGATACATCAGCGCGCCGAAGAACCAGGCGCCGATCAGCAGCCAGAACGGCCGCCATGCGGAGAATGTGACAAGCGCGACCGCCACCCAGCCGCGTCCCGCCGTCATATCCTGTGCCCATAGCGGCGTGTAGGCCAGCGACATGTAAGCTCCTGCCAGTCCGGCCAGTGCGCCGCCGAACGCGACGGCGGCATAGCGGATGGGCACCACCGAGTACCCCAGTGCGTGGGCGGCGTCGTGCGAATCCCCAACCGCCCGCAGGATCAGGCCCAGATGGGTGGACCGGATGCACCAGGCCACCACGGCCAGGATCACCAGCGACAGATAGACCAGGATGTCATGGCCAAACAGCACCGGTCCCAGCACCGGGATATCCGATAGCAGCGGAATATGGATTTTCGGCAGGGTGGGCGCCGGAATCCCGACATAGCCGGCGCCGACGAGGGCACTGAAGCCTCGGCCGAAAATGGTCAGCGCCAGTCCGGTCGCGGTCTGGTTCGCCTGCAGGGTCAGGGAAATGACCGCGAACAGCAGCGACAGCGCGACCCCGGCCAGCAGCGCGGCCAATACGCCCAGCGAGGTGATCCCGGTGACGTTGGCGGTGGCGAAACCGGCGATGGCGCCGGCCAGCATCATGCCCTCCACACCGAGGTTCAGCACGCCCACTTTCTCGACCACCAGTTCCCCCGTCGCGGCCAGCAGCAGCGGCGTGGAGGCAGCGATGGTGCTGACGAGAAACGCAACCAGCAGAGCGGTCATCGGACGGCCTTCGCTTGGCTGGGGATCCACCTGATCCGGTTGAGCAACAGGATGTCGCAGCCCAGCAGATAGAACAGCAGGATGCCCTGGAAGATGCCGGTCACCGCGTTCGGCAGCCCCAGGTTGATCTGCGCCGCGTCGCCGCCGAGGTAGGTCAGCGCCAGCAGCAGGCCCGCCGGAATGACGCCCAGCGGGTTCAGCCGTCCCAGGAAGGCCACGATGATCGCGGTGAAGCCGTAGCCGGGTGACAGGTTGGTGGTCAGTTGTCCCAGCGTGCCCGTTGCCTCCAGCAGGCCGGCGAGTCCGGCCAGGCCGCCGCTGATCAGCATGGCGATCCAGACCAGCCGGTTCTCGCTGAAGCCGGCGAACCGAGCGGCTCGGGTTGCCTGGCCCAGCACGCGGAACTGGTAGCCCAGAAGGGTTTTCTCCAGCATGAACCACAGGGCGATGGCGATCAGCGGTGCCAGCAGGATGCCGATATGGACGTTAGTGTCGGCGATCAGCCTTGGTGCGAGGGCGTTGTCGGAGAACAGCGCGGTCTGCGGAAAGCCGAACCCCTGCGGGTCTCGCCAGGGGCCGGTCACGAGATACACCAGGAGGTACTGGGTGATGTAGGCGAACATCAGGCTGGTCAGGATCTCGTTGGCGTTGAAGCGGATGCGCAGCCAGGCCACCAGGCCGCCGTTCAGCATGCCGCCGATCGTGCCGGCGATCATCATCGTGGGGAACAGCACCCAGGGCGTCACGTCCGGAAATGCCAGCGCCACGCCGCCGCCGCAGATGGCGCCCAGGGTGAACTGGCCGTCGGTTCCGATGTTCCAGACGTTTGCGCGGTACGCCAGCGAGAGGCCGACGCCCATCATGATCAGCGGCGCCGCTTTCACCACCAGCGCCTGCATGCCGTCCTGCTGCAACAGTGGCGCCACCAGGAAGGTATAGACGGTCAGTCCGGCCGGGCGGCCCATCGCGACGAAGATCAGGCCCGAGGTCGCACCCGTCAGCAGCAGCGCCAGGACCGGCGAGGCATAGCGCCAGAATTTCGATTCGCCGCCGCGGGGCTCGATCTTAAGCACGGATAAGCCCCATCGTTGCCTTCCAGTCATGGCTGGGCGTGTCTCGCGACCAGGGATAGTGAAGGCGGCGAGTGATACCAACCCGTGTTGACGTCGACTCTCTGCCTACGACCAATCCCGTCATGGCGACAGGCCGGTGCCGTGTGTCGGTCGTTCGGCGGACCGGTATGGAAGTATGCCGGCCAGCACAGTCTTTTCCGTCCCCCACCCTATTCCGCAATGGCCATCTCCTCGGGGACGGATGTCGTTGCGGCGCCGCCCATGAGCCGGCCGATCGATTCGATCGTTGCGTTCCGCGTCAGGACGGGGGCCGAAACGTGGCCGCCCGCGATCACCGCGATGCGATCGGCGAGCACGAAAATCTCGTCCAGGTCCTGCGAGATGATCATGACGGCGGTGCCGGCCTCGGCCAGCGCCATGATGGCTTCGTGGATCGCCAAGGCTGCGCCGGCGTCGACGCCCCAGGTCGGTTGATTGATCACCAGCACGGCGGGATTTTGCAGGACTTCGCGCCCCACGAGGAACTTCTGCAGGTTGCCGCCGGATAAAGACCGAGCCTCCGCCTTTGGGCCGGTGGTGCGGACGTCGAACTGTTTTATGATGTTCGCGGCGAACGCCGAGGTCTTTTTCGTGTCGATCACGCCGAAGCGGACCAGGGCCTGCCGGGTGAAGCCGGACAGGAAGGCATTTTCCGCCAGGGTCATGGTGGTGACCGCGCCATGGCCGTTGCGTTCCTCCGGCACGAAGCAACCGTGGATGCGCCGCCGTTCGTGCGGCCCCATATGGCCGGCGGCCACGCCATCGATCCGCACGCTTTCCGGCTTGCCGGCGAGGATTTCGCCCGACAGCGCATCCATCAGCTCACTCTGGCCATTGCCGGCGATGCCGGCGATGCCGAGGATTTCGCCGCCCGCCAGGGACAGCGAGATATCCTTCAGATCCGTGCCGAAATGATGCGGCGAGCGGATGGTCAACTTGTCCAGCACAAGACGCGGCGGCGCCGCACTGGCGGCGAGCGGCCGGGGCGTCGGCGCGTTCAGGGTCATGTTGATCATGATTTCCGCCAGTTCCTTGACGGATTTCTCGGCCGGGGCGCAGGTGCCGACGTTCTTGCCGAGCCGCATGATGGTGGCGTGGGAGCAGAGGGAACGCACTTCCTCCAGCTTGTGGCTGATATAGAGGATGGAGCAGCCCTCGGCCGCCAGCCGGCGCAGCGTCACGAACAGCTTCTGGACCTCGGACGGCGTCAGGACGGAGGTCGGTTCGTCCATGATCAGCAGCTTGGGATTTTGCAGCAGGCAGCGCACGATCTCGATGCGCTGGCGTTCGCCCACGGACAGGTCGTGCACCACGCGGTCCGGATCGAGCGGCAGGCCGTATTCGTTTGAGATGCGGACGATCCGTTCACGCAGCCCGACCCGTTCCTGGGCGCTGCCAAGGCCGAGGGCGATGTTTTCGGTGACCGTCAGCGCCTCGAACAGCGAGAAATGCTGGAACACCATGCCGATGCCCAGGCGCTGGGCGTGGCCGGGATTCTGGATGGCGACCTTCTGGCCTTCCCAGATGATCTCACCAGCGTCGGGCTTCACCACGCCGTAGATGGTCTTGACCAGGGTGCTTTTGCCGGCGCCGTTCTCACCCAGCAGCGCGTGGATCTGGTTGCGTTCGACGGTGAGCGAAACATGGTCATTTGCCAGGCAGCCTGGATACTGCTTGGTCATTCCAGTCATCGTAAGAAGCGGGCCAACCATGGTCAGCAGCGGGCCTGATGGCGTTGGATCGGTCATGCTTCACTCACTGCCAGGACGGGCGTGGCGCGCGGTCGGCACGCGCCACGCCGGCGTCGTTCAGGTCAAGTCAGTTTGCCTTCCACGCCCTGGACCAGCCACTGCATGCCGGACAGCGCGCCGTCGTCCCTCGTGGTGCCGGCCGGGATCTTCATCGCGCCGCTCTGGTCCTTGATCGGCCCGACGAACACCTTGTTCTTGCCCGAGGTGATGTCGACCACGGTGGATGCCGCGAGTGCCTTCACGTCGTCGGGCATGTTGGTGAACGGCGACATGGCCAGCATGCCGCTGGCGAAACCGCCCCATGTGTCGGTGCTCTTCCAGGTGCCCGCCATCACGTCGCCGATGCGCTTGATGTAGTATGGCCCCCAGATGTCGGTGCTGGCGGTCAGTTCCGTGGTCGGCGCGAACTTCGACATGTCGGTGGACTGGCCGAACGCCTTGATGCCGCGGCTGGCGGCCGCCTGCAAGGCCGCCGGCGAGTCGGTGTGCTGGGTGATGATGTCGCACCCCTGGTCCATCAAGGCCTTGGCCGCGTCACCTTCCTTCGGCGGGTCGTACCAGGAGTTGATCAGGACGAACTTCAACCGGGCCTTGGGGTTGACCGACTGCATGCCGAGCATGAAGGCGTTGATGCCCTGGACGACTTCCGGCACCGGGACGGAGCCGACATAACCGGCGAGACCGGCCTTGCTGAGCTTGCCGGCGATCACGCCTTGAACGTAACGCGCCTGGTAGAAGCGAATATTGTAGGTGGAGACATTGGCCGCGCGCTTGTAGCCGGTCGCGTGTTCATAGAACACCTTGGGATGCTTCTTGGCCGAATTCAGCACGTAGTTCATGTAGCCGAACGACGTGGCGAAGATCAGCTTGTTGCCCTGGTTTGCCAGGTCGTTCAGCACTTTTTCGGAATCCGGGCCCTCGGCCACGTTCTCCACGTAGGTGGTCTTGATCTTGTCGCCGAAATGCTCGACCGCGGCTTTGCGCGCGATGTCGTGCTGATAGGTCCAGCCGAAATCCCCGACCGGGCCGAGGTAGATGAGCCCGACCTTCAGCGGTTCGTCCGCCTGGGCGGGTGTGATCAGAGCCGGCAGTGTCGAGGCGACCGCGCCGGCGCCGATCAGCCGGGTAAATTGACGTCTTAGCATTGGCGAACTCCGTGAACCTGGTACCCTATTGTGACGAAAGCTGTTTTCCCGCCGCCGCGTCTTGGCGCGTTTGCGATGCCCGCCTGTTCTCCGCGCTTTTCTCCTCTTTCACGGAACCGTGAGAACATGCAATGCAAGTGTCGCGCCAATTTCGATCATCGCCAAAATCCGTCATGCACCGCCCGGCATTCGTCTTCCAGCAGGGGTCCGACGACCTCGATCACGCGTTGTCCGGCGCCGAGGACGACGCGGCACGGCAGGTCCATCGTCAGATTGTCCGGATGCGGGCCGATCAGCGCACGCATGTCATGCTCCGACAGGCCGTAGACGACCCGCCCGACGCCGGCCCAATAGGCTGCTCCCGCGCACATCGCGCACGGTTCGGCACTGGCGTACATCGCGCATCCGGCGAGGAAATCGGCCGAATAGGCAAGGCTGGCCCGGGTCATCAGAAGCCGCTCCGCATGGCCGGTGCGGTCTCCGGCGTCGCCGTGCGCGTTGCCGGCTTCCAGCAGGACCGATCCGTCGGGGCCGACAAGGATCGCACCGAACGGATGGTTGCCGGCAGAACGCGCCTGACGCGCGATGGCGAGCGTCAGGCGCAGGTAGTCTTCATCGGTCTTCAAAGCCGTGTCTGCCCGGTCTGACGCCATGCGTGCGGATCGGAAGACCCACCTTCGATGAAATCATGAGCAAAACAATGCGAAATCCGTGAGAAATTAAGCAATTCCGCCTCCGATGTTAACCAAATCGTAACGCGCTGCCGGCGGAACGCGCAATGGTTAGCGGTGTTGCCTTTTTTGAGGCGTCAGGCCGCCGCCCGGACGCCGCGTGCCCGCGGCAGCCGGGCGGTTCGGGTTGCCGAATCATGCAAGCTTGACACGGGGCTGCTTCCTTCGGACCCAATCATAGCCTAAGTGGTGTCTCACATCATCCTTGGTTCGGCATGCTGACCGATCTGCCCAACGTCCTGACGCTGTCGCGCATTGCGGCGATACCGCTGCTGGTGGCGCTGGTGGCGATCCATACCCCCGTCGGCGATGTGGCTGCCTGCATCGTGTTCGCGGCCGCGGCGATCACCGATTACTTTGACGGCAAACTGGCGCGTTCGCGGCGGCAGCAATCGGATCTGGGCCGCATGCTGGATCCGATCGCCGACAAACTGCTGGTCGGGGCGGTGCTGATGATGCTGGTGGGGCAGGACCGGCTATCGCCGCTGGGGCTTTATCCGGCGATCGTCATCATGCTGCGGGAAATTCTGGTCAGCGGGTTGCGGGAGTATCTCGCCGGCATCCGTGTGGGCCTGCCGGTCACGCGGCTGGCCAAATGGAAGACGGGATTTCAGATGGGTGCCCTGGGGACGCTGCTGGCCGGCACCTCGGGCGCGGCTATCCTGCACCTGGGTTTCCTGCCGGTATCGGTGGTCGGCGAGACGATGCTGTGGGTCGCGGCGGCCCTGACCCTGATCACCGGGTGGGATTATCTGACCGCGGGATGGCGCCATGCCGTGACACCCCGAACGCCGGGGCCGTCCGCCGCCGAGTAGCCGGCCGACCAGCGGCGGCGTTGCTGTGCTCTTGCCGTCGTGGTGAGGGCAGGCTGACGAGGCAGTCCAGCCGGTTGGCCAGGCGTCAACGAGCGAAGAACATCTCGGTCAGCACGTAGTCGAACGCCAGGATCAGGATCGATGCCGTGACCACCGCCATCGTTGTCGCGGATCCGACCCCTTGTGCGCCGCCTTTGCTGTTGTAGCCCTGGTAGCAGCCCATCAACGAAATCAGGAACCCGAACACCGCGGCTTTGGCCAATCCGGACCCCACGTCGTTCATCTGCACGAAATTGGCCGTGTTCTCCACGTAGGTGTCAGCGTTGAAGCCCAGTTTCAGCGTGGAGACGATGAAGCCGCCCATCACCCCGAGCATGTCGGCGACCAGAACGAGCAGCGGCAGGGCGACGATTCCGGCCAGCAGGCGCGGCGCCACCAGGTATTTCATCGGGTTGGTGGACAATGTGGACAGAGCGTCGATCTGGTCGGTGACGCGCATCGTGCCCAGCTCCGCCGCCGTGGCCGCGCCGATGCGTCCGGCGACCATCAGGCCAGCCAGCACCGGTCCCAGTTCCCTTGTCACCGACAGCACCACCAGGCTGGCCACCGCGCCCTGCGCCGAAAACCGAGCGAAGCCGGTGTAGGATTGGAGGGCGAGCACCATGCCGGTGAACACGGCGGTCAGGGCCACGACCGGCAGGCTGAAAAACCCTATCTCCAGCAGTGCCCGGCCAAACAGGCGCCCGTAGAATGGCGGGCGGACCAGATGCGACAGGCCCTCCAGCGCGAAGAGCGTCAGGGACCCGGCGCCTCGGCACAGGCCGATGACCGCTCGGCCGATCGCGGCGAGGAAATCCGGCAACAAGGTCACGCTGTCCGATACACAATGTGAAAGCGGTGGCCCAAGGAGGTCAGGACCTCATACCCGTTGGTGCCGGCCGCGATGGCGACATCGTCGGGGGACAAATGCGGGCCCAGAACCTCCAGCCAGCAACCGGGCTGGACGGCGGGGTGATCGGTCACGTCGAATGTGGTCAGGTCCATGGAGACGCGGCCTACCAGTGGAACCGGGGTGCCGTCAAAGTGGGCTGATCCGCGACCGGACAAACTGCGGTGAAATCCGTCCGCATAGCCCAGTGCCGCGGTGGCGATCCGGCTTGGGCGGGTGGCGGTCCAGATCCCGTTGTAGCCGACCGAGGTGCCCGTCGGGATGTCGCGCACTGCCAGAACCCGCACCGACAGGCGAACCACGTTGCGCATCGGATTGGGGTGTCCGGGTGTCGGGTTGACGCCGTACAGCGCGGCGCCGGGCCGTGCCAGGTCGGAGCCGAAATCGGTGCCGAGGAAAATGCCGGAGGAATTGGCGAGGCTGGCGGGGGCCGGCGGCAGCATCGCACGGGCCGCTGCGAACCGGTCCCGTTGCAGTTGGTTCATCGGGTCATCCGGCACTTCCGAGGCGACCAGGTGCGACATCACGTAGCGGATGGTCAGGTTACTCAGGCGTGCGTGATCGCCGGCGAGGACTGCCAGTTCGCGAGCGTCCAGGCCGAGCCGGGACATGCCGGTATCGATGTGCAGAATCGCCTCCTGCGCCTGGCAGCGGCTGATGTCGTTCAGGGACCCTAACACGGGGGTCAGGGCGTGCGTGATGTAGGCGTTCTCGGTGCCGGGGATTGGGCCGCTCAGCACGGCCAGCATGGCGTTGGGGACGACGTCGCGGATTGCCAGTGCCTCATCGAGGTAGGCAACGAAGAAATGCCGGCAGCCGGCGGCGTGCAGGGCGGCGGCGATCCGAACGGCCCCCAGGCCGTAGCCGTCGGCCTTGACCACACCGGCGACCGGGCCGGACGGATGACGGTCCCGCAACAAGCGCCAATTGGCGGCGATGGCATCGAGGTCGATCTCCAGCGTCGCCTGGGCTGGGTCAGCCGGCATAGTCGGAATGCACGAGGTCGATGTCGCCGAAACGCGTGAATTCGCCCTCGAACAGCAGCGGAATGGTTCCGGTGGGTCCATGGCGTTGCTTGGCGATGATGAGGTCGGCGCGATTATGGGCTTTGTCCATGCGCTGCTGCCATTCATCCATGGCGGCGTGGAATTTATCGGAGCTGCCTTCGTAGGCAATTTCCTTGGGCATCTTCTGTTCGAGGTAGTATTCGTCTCGATAGACAAACATCACCGCATCGGCGTCCTGCTCGATCGAGCCGGATTCGCGGAGATCGGACAGTTGCGGGCGCTTGTCGTCGCGGTTTTCCACCTGGCGCGAAAGCTGGGAGAGGGCGATGACCGGGATTTCCAGTTCCTTCGCCAAGGCTTTCAGGCCTTGCGTGATCATGCTGATTTCGAGGACGCGATTTTCCGGCCTGGTGCCGGCGGCGGGGCGCATCAACTGGAGATAGTCGACGATCACCAAGGCCAGGCCCTTGGTCCGCTTCAATCGCCGGCAGCGCGTGCGCAGCGCCGACATGGTGATGGCGGGAGTATCGTCGATCTGGATCGGCAGCCCGGAGATTTCGCGGGATACCTGGACGAATTTGTCGAAGTCCTTCTGGCCGATGTCGCCGCGGCGGATGCGGTCGCCGGAGATGCGGGCTTCCTCGCTGAGCAGTCGGGTCGCCAACTGTTCGGAACTCATTTCCAGGGAGAACACGGCGACGGTGGCCTTGGGGACGCCGTTCGTGTCGTTCAGGCGGGCCTCGGAAAGCAGGGCCTTGGCGGCGCCGAAGGCGATCTTGGTGGCCAATGCGGTCTTGCCCATACCTGGGCGGCCGGCGAGGATCAGCAGATCCGACGGATGCATCCCGCCCATCTTGCTGTCGACGTCGCGCAGCCCGGTGGTCAGGCCGGAGACAGTGCCCGCTCGGCGCCCATGATGGCATCGGTCAGGGCGCGCTCGAAGGTGACGAACCCGCCGCCCGTGCCATTGTCGGCGGCGAGGTCGAACAGCGACTGCTCGGCGGCCTCGATCTGCAGTGCGCCGTCGAGTTCGGGGTCGGCGCCGAAGGCGTTGTTGACGACGGTTTCGCCGATGTCGATGAGCTGGCGGCGCATCCAGGTGTCGAGCACGGCGCGGCCGTAGTCGCCGGCGTTGATGATCCCGACCATGGCGGTCAGCAACTGCGTCAGGTAGGCAGTGCCGCCGACCTCCTCGAGGATGCCGGCGTGCTCGAACTCGGCTTTCAGGGTGACGGCGTCGGCGAGTTGGCCGGCTTCGACGCGGCGCGAGATGGCCTGGTAGATGCGGCCGTGGATCGGGTCGGCGAAGTGCTCGGGGGCGAGGAATTCGGAGACCCGCTCGTAGGCTTTGTTGTTGGCCAGCAGGGCGCCGAGCAGGGCTTGCTCCGCCTGGACGTTGGAGGGCGGGAGGCGTTGGGAAAGGCCGAAAAGCGGCGAGTCGATGGTATTCACGCAGACAACTTAGCGCGAATGGC
>DATAZJ010000065.1:0-4776 GCA_036272115.1 Rhodopila sp.
ACCGGACGGCGGTTTGCGCAAGTCGGAGCCTTATACCAATCGCCCTTGTCGTTGACCCATCGGCACCGCCGTGCAACTGTCATGGCGAGCGCAGGCTCGCCATCCATGCCTTTGTTTCCGCTCGTAAAAGGCGTGGATGCCGACCTTCGTCGGCATGACGGACGGGGTCAACCGAAGAGTCTGCATCAACGCCGGCTGGTATTATTCGTCGCTGGCAGGGGTGCACGAAAGAAGGTTACATCACGGGCGACCGGACGACAGAACGTCTTTTCCGCACCGACGTGGCCGCGAAACCCGGAGCGTCGCTGCCGACATGGCGGGATCAGGGCGATGGGACGCTGAAAGGCCGCGGTGGAGCGGACCGATCGGCGGCGCTGCATGGTTCCTTGGCTCATTGGCGGTTCATCGAACGGCGACCAGGCAGGTGGGTGTTTTCAGCCGTGCGGTTGGCGCGGCCAGAGCCACGTTTCGGCCTGCTCCGGCGCCAGGTTGCCGCCGCACAGCACGACGGCGACGGTTCGGTGGCGAAAGCGTGCCGGATCGGTCAGGATAGCAGCGATGCCGGCTGCGCCCGACGGTTCCAGCACCAGCCCGAGATGGGCGTGAACCAGCCGCATCGCTCGCAGCATCGCCTCGTCGTCCACCAGGACCACGTCGGCGACGGTGCCGCGCAGATCCGCCAATGCTTCCGGCACGGGCACGCGCGTGGCCATGCCGTCGGCGATGGTGGCGATGCTGGCGGTCTCCACCGCGTGGCCCAGCCGAAAGCTGTCGGCCATGCAGGGTGCGCCGGCGGGGGCGACGCCGATCACCTCGATGGCGGGCGCATGGGCGGTGATCCAGCGTGCCATGCCTGCCAGAGCGGCACCGTTCCCGAGCGACATCAGGACCGCGTCTGTCGGTTCGGGCGCGGATAAGAGTTCGACGGCGATGCTGCCGGCGCCCTCAGAAAGGCGCGGTTCCACGCCGTCTTCGACGAACGGGAGGGCTTGGGCGGTGGCGAAACGGCGCGCTTCTGTCTTTGCCGCGTCGAAGTCCTCGCCTGCCAGCCGGACGTCGGCGCCGAGGGCACGCATGCGGTCAAGTTTCAGCGGGTTGGCGCCGGTGGCGGCGAACACGATCAGACGGGCGCCTCGACGGCGGCAGGCATAGGCCAGGGCCTGCCCGAGATTGCCGGAACTGGCCGTCACCACCAGCGCATCGGGCGGCAGGGTCGCGGCGTAATAGTCGGCGCCGCGGCCTTTGAAGCAGCGCACCGGGTTCAGCGTCTCCACCTTGACGAGCAGACGCAGGCCGAGCACCGCGGACAGCGGCTCGCAGACGAATTGCGGCGAGGCGAGGAACACCGGATCGATGATCCGCGCGGCCTCGGCGATGCGGTCCAGGCTCAGGCGGTGGGTCATGCGGAATCCTGAGGAAAGATGGTGCGAAGATGTAGGATTTCGCGCCAAAGATTACAAAAGTATTAACGGCTTGACATTTGCGATTCCGCCCGATCGCAGCACGATTTGCTTGACTCGGGACTGTCATGAAGAGCAAGTTCCAACTGCAACGGAACAGGAGGGTGTAGATACAGCATGACGCCACCTGAGATATTGAGAGTTGCCGACCGACGTGGCATCGGCGACTGAGGTCACAGTCCACGCAATGTTCGGCTATACATGCCGATCGCGAAGTTATTCTTCGCTGTGACCCCCGATAACGCCATGAGCGTTCGGGGGTCCTTGCGCCGGCTGATACCCGGCCGGCGTCATCGTGTCTGTCTAGGATCGACCCAGGTCTCCGACAGCGGATGGTGATCCTCCACCAGCTTGCGCAGCCGCTCGGTTTGGATATGCGTGTAGATCTGCACAGTGGAGATGTCCGCATGGCCCAGCAGCATCTGCAGGCTGCGCAGATCGGCGCCGCGGGCCAGCATGTGCGACGCAAAGGAATGCCGCAGCACGTGTGGTGAAACGCGGGCCGGGTCCAGCCCGGCCTCTAGCGCGACCTGTTTCAACAGCAGGAAGAACGCCTGCCGGGTCAGCGGCCGCTTCGGATCGCGACCGGGAAACAGATGCGGACTTTTCGCCTCCGCGGTGGCCAGCAGCGCCGACGCTGCCTGCTTGGCGGCGATGGACAGCGGCACCATCCGCTCCTTGCCGCCTTTGCCCTTGATGATCATCACCTCGGCTTTCGCCCCCAGCGCCGTACGGGGCAGCGACAGCAGTTCGGATATCCGCATGCCGGTGGCGTACAGCAGTTCCAGCGCGGCCCTGGCCAGGGCGCCGGGACGGCCGGGTTTGCGGGCGGCGGCTTCCAGCAGGGCGTCGACCTCGGCCTCGGCCAGGAATTTCGGCAGCGGCTTCGGCAGGCGCGGCGTGTCGAGCAGAACGGTCGGGT
The DNA here is from genome assembly GCA_036272115.1 of Rhodopila sp. GTDB lineage: Bacteria > Pseudomonadota > Alphaproteobacteria > Acetobacterales > Acetobacteraceae > Rhodopila. The sequence continues at coordinate 2,383 of DATAZJ010000065.1, forward strand.
CGTCGGTCCGCACGTCCTCCTTCAGCAGGAACAGATGGAACTGGCGCAGGGCGGACAGCCGCCGCGCGGCGGTGCGGGCGGACAGGCCGCGCGCGTGCAGCGAGGCCATGTAGGCCTGGCAGGTCGCAGCTTCGGCGTTGGAAGCGGTGAACCCCTGGCCGGCGGCGTATTCGGCGAAATCGCTCAGGTCCAGGGTGTAGGATGCGATCGTGTTGCGGGCGGCACCGCGCTCGACGGTCAGCATCTCCAGGAAGGCGTCAACCCTGGGGTCCATGCTAATGGGCGGTGAATTTGTCGTTCGGCACGACTTTCTCCACCGCTTGCGGGTGCGGCGCGGGCGGGAAGGCCCCCAGCATCAACACACCACCGGCGAGCGCGACCAGGCCGGCCAGGACGACAAAAAAGAAAATACGGATCATCGGGGCTCCTGAAACCGGTTCGCCGGACCTCCTGACCCACGGGCGATGCGACTCGCGAACAACCGCCCGTTCCGGGGCCGATGTGCTAGACCATTTTCAAACAAGCCGTGTAGCCCGAAAATCATCTTTGTCTGACAACGTGATTCACCCGCGTTGGCCGTTCCACCCAGCGCGGCCATGCTCTATCGTCCGGACCCATGACACGCAATACTGCTCTGCGGGAGGCTTTGCCGATCCCCGACACGATCGCCGGACGCAGCGTCGCGCTGGTCGGCCTGATGGGGGCCGGGAAAACCTCCATCGGCCGCCGGCTGGCCGCGCGCCTGGGCCTGCCGTTCCGCGACGCCGACCAGGAGATCGAGCTGGCGGCCGGCTGCACCATCCCCGAACTGTTCGCACGATACGGTGAAGCAGCGTTCCGCGACGGCGAACGCCGGGTGATCCGCCGGCTGCTGGCCGGCGACCCGATGGTGGTGGCGTTCGGCGGCGGCGCGTTCATGGACCCGCAAACCAGGGAGGCGACCCGAACCGATGCGGTCACCGTCTGGCTGCGCTGCACCCTGCCGACGCTGGTGCGCCGCGTGGCGGGGCGGGAGAACCGGCCATTGCTGAACGGGCGTGACCGGGAAGACACGCTGCGCCAACTGATGGAGGTGCGGTATCCGATCTATGCCGAGGCGGATGTCATCGTCGATTGCGGCGATGAGCCGCCGGATGTCACCACGACCGGGGTGATGGCGGCACTGCTGGACTGGAAGCCCGCTCGGCGGCTGCATGTGGTGCTGCCGAGTACGAGCTATGACGTGGTGATCGGCGACAATCTGCTGGCCCGGGCCGGCGCGCTGCTGGCGCCGAAACTGCCGCAGAAACGGGCGGTGGTGGTCACCGACCAGACGGTGGCGGGGCTGCACCTGCAGACGTTGATGGATGGGCTGGCGGAGACGGCGATCAATGCCAGCGCGATCGTGGTCAAGGGCGGCGAGGCGTCCAAGAGCATGGACACCTATCTCGATGTGGTCGACCAGTTGCTGGAGGCTCGGGTCGAGCGGCGGACCGCGGTGATCGCGCTGGGCGGCGGGGTGGTCGGCGACCTGGCCGGGTTCGCGGCAGCGACGACGTTGCGCGGGCTGCCGTTCATCCAGATCCCCACCACGCTGCTGTCGCAGGTGGATTCGTCGGTGGGCGGCAAGACCGGGGTGAACACGCGGCGCGGCAAGAACCTGGTGGGCGCGTTCTACCAGCCGAAAATGGTGCTGGCCGATACCGGGACACTGGGGACACTGCCGCCTCGGGAACTGAAGGCCGGCTATGCGGAGATCGCCAAGGCCGGGCTGATCGGCGATGCGGCATTCTTTGCCTGGTGCGAGCGACATGGTCAGGGCGTCGTGTCGGGCGACCGGGACGCTCAGGCGGAAGCGGTGAAGCGGGCATGCGCGTTCAAGGCGGCCGTCGTAGGGGACGACGAGCGGGAGGAGAAGCCAAACGACGGACGGGCGCTGCTGAATCTGGGGCACACGTTTGGACACGCTCTGGAGGCGGAGTACGGTTACGACGGTGGGCTGCTGCATGGTGAGGGCGTGGCGGTCGGCCTGGGGCTGGCGTTCAAGCTGTCGGCGCGGCTGGGGCTGTGTCCGCCGGCGGATGCGGAACGGGTGATCGCGCATGTCTCGGCGGTGGGGCTGCCGGCGGATTTGTCGATGCTGAACCGGCGGTTCTCGGCCGGCACGCTGATCGGGCATATGCGGCGCGACAAGAAGATGCGGGATGGGGCGCTGCACTTCGTGCTGACGCGCGGAATCGGGCAGGCGTTCACCAGCGCGGATGTGCCGCCTGACGCGGTGATGGATCTGCTGCGGGATGAGGGGTGTGGGGTTTAGGGATTTTCCCCTGGCCGGCGGCCATGGTGCCGTCGATCTTGTAGAGCGCGCTCATCCACAGTTATCGTTCACTCAGGGTACCCGGCTGGGCCGGGCAG
>DATAZJ010000066.1:0-1565 GCA_036272115.1 Rhodopila sp.
TCATCGATCGGTTCCTCTACGTTCAGGTCGAAACCGACACCGGCATCACCGGCCTGGGAGAATCCGGCACCTGGGGCCACATGGAGGCCAGCGCCGCCGCCATAAACAAATTCGCCGAATACCTCATCGGCAAGGACCCCAAGCCGATCGAGCACCACTGGAACGTCATGCTGCGTGCCCACCACTTCTCCGGAACCGCCATCAACGGCGCGGTATCGGCGATCGACATCGCGCTTTGGGACATCAAGGGCAAACTCTACAACGTCCCAGTCTGGGAACTCCTCGGCGGCAAGATGCGCGAAACCGCCCGCGTGTATGGACACGTGAAGGGACGCACCCGAGCCGCCCTGATCGCCGAGGCCGTCCGCCTGAAAGAAGCAGGCTTCACCGCCCTCGGCCATCTGAATCCGTTGCTGGATGAAGACGAAACCACCCCGTACTTCAAAACCCACGCCCAGAAAATCGAGGACGCCGCCGAAACGGTCCGCCAACTGCGCGAAGCCGTCGGCCCGGAAGTCGATCTGTGCATCGAAATCCACCGCCGCATGACCCCGCCGGAGGCCGTCGCCCTCGCCCGAGCGATCGAACAGTACAAGCCCATGTTCTATGAAGACCCGCTGCGTCCCAACGATCCGGACGCGATGGGATGGGTCGCCGACCACATCCACATCCCCATCGCTACCGGCGAACGCTTCATCAGTCTGTTCCAGTTTCAAACGTTACTGAATCGCCGAGCGGTGGCGTATTTGCGTCCGGACGTGTGTCTATGCGGCGGTATCACCGGCGCCAAGAAGATCGCCGCGATGGCCGAGGCGAACGACTGCATGGTCGTCCCCCACAATCCGTTGTCCCTGGTCAGCACCGCCGCCTGCCTGCAGATCGCCGCCTGCATCCCGAACTTCGCCATCCAGGAATACCCGACCCAGACACCGGATCTGCACGGCACCAGCAACATCCTGGGCACCGGGATCGTCACCCCGCTCGCCGGACCGGAAAGAGGCTTCATGCCCATCCCCAACGGCCCCGGCATCGGCGTCGAACTCCTGCCCAACGCTGCCAAAAACTTCCCCGAAAAACCTCGCCCCATCCGGATGCGCCCGCATCACGATGGCGCCGTAGTGGACATGTAACCGCAATGACCCAAACCCTGTTCAAGAACTGCCGCGTCTGGGATGGCTCGGGCGCACCCGCCTATCCCGCCGACGTCATGATCGACGGCGAACGCATCCGTACCATCGCCCGTGATCGCAACCAGCTCGACGCCGCCGGCGCCGACATCATCGACGCCAACGGCATGACCCTGATGCCCGGCCTGGTGGAGGGCCACACCCACATCACCTTCATCAACGCCGCCCGCGGGACCGATATCGGCGACACCCCGCCCGAGGAACACACCCTCATCGCCGCCCGCAACGCCCGCCTGCTGCTGGATCATGGTTTCACCAGTGCCTACAGCGCCGCCAGCGCCAAGCTGCGCATCGACGTCGTCATCCGCAACGCCATCGAGGCCGGTGAACTCCAAGGCCCCCGCCTGCGCGCCTGCGGCCCCGAGATCACCGTCACCG
>DATAZJ010000067.1:0-13087 GCA_036272115.1 Rhodopila sp.
AAGCGGTGCCGAACAACCCACCAACCGCAACCACGACCCCCAGCCCCGCGACAACCCACCAACCGCGACAAAGACCCCCCAAGCCCCACGCCCCCCGAGCCGACACGGAAACCGATCACCCCAGACCGCCCTCACCGCCCCACCAACCGCTTAGGCGCCGTCATCCGGTAACTACGCCCAACCAGGTCCCCCACCTCATCCCAATCAGCCACCCCATCCAGCCAAAACCCGATCCACCCCTTATGCCCGACATAAGGCGGCCGGAAGAACCGCTCCGGCGCCGCCGTCACCAGGATCGCCTGCGCCCCCGGCGGCGCCTTGCACCACACGCTCAGCCGCCCATCCACCGCATGCACCATGGCGAAGATCTTGTCGCGGACCCGGAACGTCGGCCTCTCCCAAGTCTCCTTCTCCACCGCCTCGGGCAAAGCCAGGCACACCGATCGCAACCGGACGATCGCCTGAGTCACGCCCCCTGCTTCGCCAACCGGTCGAATGCCGCCAACCGCGTCACCAGCGCCTCCATCTCCCGCAGCGGGATCATGTTCGGCCCGTCGCTCGGCGCGACATCCGGATCGGGATGCGTCTCGATGAACACCGCCGCCACCTCCACCGCCAGCGCCGCCCGCGCCAGCACCGGAGCGAACTCCCGCTGCCCACCCGTCGACGTCCCCTGACCGCCCGGCTGCTGCACCGAGTGCGTCGCGTCGAACACCACCGGATACCCGGTACGCGCCATGATCGGCAGGCTGCGCATGTCGCTCACAAGAGTGTTGTAGCCAAAGCTGGCCCCCCGCTCGCACAGCAGGATGTTCTGGTTGCCGGTACTGGCGATCTTGGCCGCGACGTTCACCATGTCCCACGGCGCCAGGAACTGGCCCTTCTTCACGTTGATCGCCCGCCCGGTCTCCCCCGCCGCCAGCAGCAGATCGGTCTGCCGGCACAGGAACGCCGGTATCTGCAGCACGTCGACGGCCTCCGCCGCCGGCGCGCAATCGCCCGCGGTGTGGACATCGGTCAGCACCGGCAGCCCGGTCGCCTCCCGCACCTCCGCCAGGATCGCCAACCCGGCCGCCATGCCGACCCCGCGAGCGGCCGTCGCGCTGGTCCGGTTGGCCTTGTCATAACTGGATTTATAGATGATCTTCACGCCGGTTCGGTCCGATATCCCCCGCAGCGCCTGCGCCACCTCCAGCGCATGGGCCCTGGATTCGATTTGACAAGGGCCGGCGATCAGCACGAATGGACACATGTTGCTGATAGCGACTCCGCCAACCGTTACGATTCGTGACGTATCCGCTTGCATGATCCAGAACCCCCTCTAAAAAACTCGAGCCTCTATAGTTCTTTCTACCAAGCCGGTCACAGCCGAACGAGTGCTAGCGGGAATATCATGGCGTGAGACGATGATGCTTGTCGCCAGCCCAAAACTGTGGCATCCTTGCCGCAGAAAGACGATGCAAAAATGTCACATATAGAACATTTCAATTCATGATTTTCGGTCACAATTTTGTGATTAGGTATATATGCCTCATATCGACACTTATCCACAGGCATCGCGCGGCAAAATGACGCAGCACCTCGAAAATCTTGCCGTGAAAGGGTTGTCACCTTTGCAACCCTGCTGTTACCGCACGTCTTGTCTAGCGTTTGTGCGGGAGCCCGAGTCTTATGCGGTCAGTTGGAACAGGAACCAAAGCTTGGCTTTTGAGCTCGACGCTCCTGCTTAGTTGCACCGTATTCGCCGCCAACGCCGACGCCGCTCACCACAACCGGGTCGTTCGGACCCACGCGACCGAGTCCCATCACGCGATCGCCTCCCATCATAGCATTGCTTCGCATCATGCGCGCCCGCTCAGCACCCGCATGGCCGCGGCGTCGCATGGCCGATTCGTTCACCACGCCATGCATCTGTATGGCCGCCGGTTCGCGACCCGCTACCACGGCATCTCCTGCGTGCCGTACGCCCGCGAAGTGTCCGGGATCGAGGTCGCCGGCAACGCCTGGCAATGGTGGGACAATGCCGAGGGCCGTTACGCCCGCGGCGACCTGCCCGAAGCCGGCAGCGTTCTCAATTTCCGCGCCAATGGCCGCATGCGCCTTGGCCACGTCGCCGTCGTCTCCCGCGTGGTGAACCCGCGTGAGATCATGGTCGATCATGCGAACTGGCCAGGCGGCGGCGGTCGCGGCGGCATCTCCCGCGACGTCGCGGTGGTTGACGTGTCGGAGGCCAACAATTGGTCCGCCGTGCGTGTCGAACTGGGTCGCGGTGGGGAATTCGGGTCGATCTACCCGACCTATGGCTTCATCTATGACCGCCCCGATGTCGGCCATGTGATCGCCGCGGTGACCCGTCCCGCCGCACCGCTGACGGCGATGAACCAGGTGCCGTCCGATCTTCGCCCCGCGGCGGAGCGTCCCTGGCACATCGTCGAGGAAGTCGCCGAGGCCCCGGACACCCCCAACCGCAAGATCGACCTGTCGGTCCCCGCGGCCTCACTTCACCTCGGCAAGTAGCCCCCCCATCGTCTGGCCACCGTCGTCTGGCGCCCGTCGTCGCCGGCATCACCCGGCAACGACAGGCCCGCCCAGGCGCCTACGCCTTTATCAGCGGACACGCGTGATCCGACAGCGGCCGGAATGCGTCCTCCGCCGGCGTGGTTCCGATCAGCTTGTACAAATCCCACTCATGTTTGCTCTCGTTCGGCTGCTTGACCTCGAACAGATAGGCCGGCGTGATCTTGCGCCCATCCACGCGGATTTTGCCCGGCCCGAAGCAGTCGTCGTCGGTCGGCATCGCCTTCATCCGCGCCGTCGTTTCCGCCCCGCTGACCTTCGCCTGCGCCGCCCCCATGTCCTGGCACGCCTTCAGGTAGTGCAGCGTGCAGGAGTAGTTGCCCGCCTGAGCCATGTTCGGCCACAGCTTCACCTTCGGCTGGATGCGCTTCTGGAAGCTTCGCGTGCGCTCGTTCAAGTCCCAGTAATACGTCTCCGACAGCCGCGTGCCGGCCGCCATCTCGATCCCCACCGAGTGCATGTCGGTGGTGTAGGCGACCATCGCCGCCAGGTTCATCGTCTTCGACAACCCGAATTCGTGCGCCTGCTTGATGATGTTGATCAGGTCGGCACCGGCGCCGCAGATCCCCAGGATCTTCGCGCGCGACGCCTGCGCCTGGATCAGGAATGCCGAATAATCCGTGGTTTCCGGGAACGGATAAATCTGCGCGCCCAGCACCTTGCCGCCACCCAGCTCGACGAAATGGGTGGTGTCGCGCTGGGTGGCCGTGCCGAACGCATAGTTGGGCGTGATGAAGTACCAGGAATCCCCGCCGGCCTTGACCATCGCCCCGCCGGTGGATTTCGCCTCCATGTACGTATCGAACGCCCAGTGCATGGAATTCGGCGTGCACGCCTTGCCGGTGACGTCCGATGACGCCGTGCTGGTGGCGATCATGATCTTGTTCTTCTCTTTGACGATCGACGCCAGCGCCAGTGCGCACGACGTCGCGGCGATATCCATGATGATGTCGACACCGCGCTGGTCGAACCACTCGCGCGCCAGCGACACCGCGACATCCGGTTTGTTCTGATGGTCGGCGTCCACCACCTCGACGTCGAAGCCGTGCGCGGCGAATTCCTGCACCGCCTGTTTGGTGCAGGCGACCCCGGTGGGGCCATTCACGTCACGATACGGGCCGGACTGGTCGTTCATCACGCCGATCTTGATCACCGGCTTCGCCTGCGCTCGTGCGCGGACGACCGGGGTCACGGCCGCGGCCGCGGCAGCACCCAGCAATGTGCGTCGTTGTATGGTCATCTTGAACTGTCTCCCTGTTATTACGGGGTACGATAGGTGAAACGTTTGCCCCGCGCGAGAGACCAATCGTTCCGGAACCCCTTGTCCCGTCGCACCAGATATGCGTTTCAGCCGCCATGACCGATCCTGTTCACGTCATCGGCGCGTCCGGCCGCTCCGGCCTGGCGCTGTGCCGCTCCCTGCTGGCCGACGACATCCCGGTGATCCCGGTGGTGCGTGATCCGGAGAAATGGATCGACACCGATCTGCCGGGCGAACCACGGCAGGCCGACCTGCGCGCGCCGGCCGCATTGGCCGAAGCCTTGACCGACGCCACCAGGATCGTGTCCTGCGCCCACGCCAGGCACACCCCCGCCATCCTCGCCGCCGCCCCCCCGGCCGCTCGGCTGATCCTCCTCGGCAGCACGCGCAAATTCACCCGCTGGCCGGACGCCCACGGCAACGGCGTGCTGGCCGGGGAAGCCACGCTGCTGGCCTCCGGCCGATCCGGCGTGATGCTCCACCCGACCATGATCTACGGCGCCCAGGGCGAGAACAACGTCCAGCGCCTCGCCGGCCTGCTGCGCCGGCTGCCGGTGATGCCCCTGCCCGGCGGCGGCCGGTTCCTGGTGCAGCCGATCCATCAGACGGACGTCACACGCTGCATCCGAGCGGCCCTGGACCGGCACTGGGACGCGCCCGCCGCCATGGTGATCGCCGGCCCGGACCCGATCCGCTACGCCGACCTGGTGCGTGCCATCGCCGCCGCCGCATCCCTGCGCAAACCGCTCATCATCCCGTTCCCCGCCGCCCCGCTGATCGTCGCCGCCCGCCTGACCCGCCACGTCACCGCACTGCCGACAATCCAGCCGGAGGAAATCCGCCGCCTGGTGGAGGACAAGGCCTTCGACATCGCCCCCATGCGCGCCACACTGGGCATCGAGCCGATTTCGCTGGCGGAGGGGCTTGCGTTAACCTTCACGCCACATCACCAATAACGGCCCGCGCCGGAGACCCTTATGCCGATCATCAACAGTATCGCCGCGATCCACCCCGACATGACCGAATGGCGGCGCGACCTGCACGCCCATCCCGAATTGTCGATGCAGGAAAGCCGCACCTCCGGCGTGGTGCGCGCCAGGCTGGCCGAATTCGGCGTCGACGAAATCATCACCGGTATGGCGACCCACGGCGTGGTCGGCGTGATCCGCGCCGGATCGTCCGACCGGGCGATCGGCCTGCGCGCCGACATGGACGCGCTGCCGATCCATGAGGAAACCGGCCTGCCGCACGCCAGCCTCACCCCTGGCGTAATGCACGCCTGCGGCCATGACGGCCACACCACCATGCTGCTGGGCGCGGCCAAGTACCTGGCCGAAACCCGCAACTTCGACGGCACCGTCTATCTCATCTTCCAGCCGGCCGAGGAATTCGAGGGCGGCGCCGAGATGATGGTCAAGGACGGCCTGTTCCAGCGCTGCCCGATGGAGAAAGTCTACGGCCTGCACAACTGGCCGGAGATGAAAGCCGGAACATTTCTCTGGCGCACCGGCCCGGTCATGGCCGCGGTCGGCTTCTTCGAGATCACGGTCACCGGCAAAGGCAGTCACGGCGCTTCGCCGCACCAGGGCATCGACCCGATCGTGGTCTCCGCCCAGATCGTCAGCGGGCTGCAGACGATCGTCTCCCGCAACATCGAGCCGATCGAAGGCGGCGTCGTCTCGATCGGCAGCATCGCCGGCGGTGAGGCCTACAACATCCTCCCCGAACGGGTCACCATGAAAGGCACCGCCCGCTGGTACCGGCCGGAGGTCGGCGACCAGATCGAATCCGGCATGAACCGGCTGGTGAAAGGCATCGCGACCAGCTTCGGCGCCACCGCCGATCTGAACTTCTTCCGCCACGCCCCGGCAACGGTGAACGATGCCGATGCCACCGCCCTCGCCCTGGATGCCGCCCGGTCGGTGGCCGGCGCCGACGGCGTGCGGGAGATGCGGGCCCCGACCATGGGCGGCGAGGATTTCGCCTTCATGCTGAATGCCAAGCAAGGCGCCTACCTGATGCTGGGCGGCGGCCGCGGCAAGAACGATCCGCTGCTGCATCACCCGCGCTATGACTTCAACGACGACATCCTGCCGGTCGGCGCGTCATGGTGGGCAACCCTGGTGGAACAGCAACTGGCGAAACGATAGGCCGCGCGATCAGGCCTCGGCGGACATCCTCAGCCGAGGCGCCAGCAGCAGCATCAGCGGAATGACCGCCAGCGCCGTCATCGCCGCTGCGACCGCCGCCCAGTGCGGCCCGGCCATGTCACCAAGCCGCCCAAACAGCACGGGCGCCAGCGCGCTCGATCCCAGCGTGCCGGTGTAGAACAGCGCGAACGCACGCTCGATCCGCTTCGGGGCCACCAGTTCCGGCACCGTGCCGTACAGCACCGACGACGTGCCGTTCAGCATCACCCCCAGCACCGGCAGCAGCGCCAGGCTGGGCAGCAGCGGCAAGGCCAGAACGGCCAGGATCGCCGCCGCCGTGCCAAACTCGGTCGCGGCCACCGTCGCCAGCAGACCAAGCCGAACCCCAAGCCAGCCGCACGCCGCCTTGCCCAGCGCGCCGCCGATAAACACCAGCGACAGCGCCAGGCCCACGGTGGTCAGCGAGGCCCCTTTCGCCTCCAGCAGGAACGGCAGGAACAGCAGGAACGCCATGCGTGCCGCGCTATCAAGCACGCCGATGGACAGCAGCAGCCCAAACCCGCCTTTGCCGGCTGCTCCGCCGCCCCGAACGGTCCCGGTCTCAGTCATCGCCGGGGGATCCGCGACACGCGGCATCAGCCAGCCGATCAGCATCGCCACCACGATCCCCAAGCCGGCCACGACCCACAGCGCCGAACGCCACCCCATCACGGTCAGCAGCACGGAGACGGCCGGCGGCAGCACCGCCTTGCCCAGGTCGCCGGCGAAATTATACGTGCCCAGCGGCCCGCGCGCCGCCTCGCCATAGGCACGCGACACCGCGGCCGACGCCAGCGGGTGCTGCGTGCTGCCCCCCGCCCCGGCTACCGCCAGCGAGGCGCACAACCCCGCCAGTCCGCCCGAAAACCCGGCCAATGCGTAACCGCAGGCCGACAACAGCGTCCCAAGCACCAGGACGGTGCGCGCATTCAAATGCCGGGCGAGATGACCCGACGGCACCTGCAGCACCGCCAGCGCCCCCACATACAGCGCCCGCAGCACCGCCAGCGCCCCGTAGCTGAGCGCGAATTGGGCCTGCCAGACCGGCAGCAGCACATAGATCATGTCGGTGAAACCATCGTGCAGCGCATGCGCCACACCCGCCAGCGCCAGCGTCCGCCGGGCTCGGGATTTTCCCGGCAAATCCGGACGGAAGGATGTGAAGACCGCACTCTGGCTCACTCGCGATTCCCTCCATGTGAGACGCGCCGACGGCGCGGTCAGGTCTAAGAAAATTCACCAGTGTCCTGCCCCAGAAGTTCGTCGCATCTTGCGGCGGGCTTCTGGGGCAGGACACTGAAAACAAAGAGCTAGTGTTCCAAATCTACGGTTCGCCCGTTGTGGCGAACTTCAGAACCGGAACACTTGCACCAAACTGGACATCTATCGCTTGGCCGACAACCGACTAATTCTCGGCCCTCGCGTCAGGAAAACTCACGCCATGCCGCCTGTCCCACCACGCCGCCGGCGTCTTCCCCCGCTGAACGCCGTCCGCGCCTTCGAAGCCGCCGCGCGCCACGCCAGCTTCAAGGATGCCGCCGCCGAACTCAGCGTGACGCACGGCGCCATCAGCCGGCAGGTCCATCTGCTGGAGCAATGGCTGGGCGGCCCGCCACTGTTCCAACGGCTGAACCGAGGCGTCGCGCTGACACCGGCCGGCGGCGCCCTGCTCGCCGAGTTCGGCCCTGCACTGGACCGGATCGCCGCCGTCGCCCTGCAACACGAGGCACGGCGCGGTGGACCCGTGGCAACGCTGCTGCGGGTCAACGCCCTGGCGACATTCAGCCTGCGCTGGCTGCTGCCGCGATTGACCCTGTTCCGAGATCGCCATCCCGACATCGAGGTCCAACTGACAACCGCCAACGACCCCGTCGATGCACTCCCCGAACCCTACGACGTGATCATCCGCGGCGGCCCCGACACATTCCACGGCTTCGCCTCACGCCCCGTCCTGAACGAACGGCGACTACCGGTGTGCAGTCCCGCCCTGGCCAGACGCCGTACGCTGGCCGCCGTCACCGACCTGGAGCAACACACCCTGCTCCACGTCACCACCATGCCGAGGCTCTGGCACGACTGGCTGACCGAGGCCGGACACCCCGGCCTGCAACCGGCCGCGACCTTGACGCTCGATCACTTCTACCTGGCCATCCAGGCCGCGATCGACGGCCTGGGCGTCGCGATGGGACCCACCGCACTGGTCGCCGACGATCTGACGGCCGGACGTCTGGTGACGCCGTTTCCCGCGATCAGCCTGCCGGCCCGCACCTACTTCGCCTACCTGCCCCAGCATGGCCTCGCCAACCCCGCCAGCATCGTGTTCTGCGACTGGCTTGCCCAGCAGGCCGAACCGGCGACTGATCATGAGCGTGATCGCCCTGGGCGGAACGCCAGCAGCGCGTGAATCACGCGGTCAAACAAAGCGTTCGCGTGATCGCCCTGGGCGGGACGCCAACAGGGCGTGAATCACGCGATCCAACAACGCCCTCTAGACAAATCATGACCTTCGCCGTGCGTCACATGATCTTCACACTCCAACCGCGTTGCCTCCCGCACTGCCGACCGATACCGTCAGGTGCATTCACGGCATGGACAGGATCTTCGATGACCGACACACGACTGGAACACATCGCCGGCCTGGTGACCTTGAAGGCCGACGGCGCATACGGGCTCAGCGCCGTCAACCAGCGTCAACACGCGTTACAGGCGGCCTGGCTCGCCGAGAAAACCGGCTGTTCGGATGCCTTGATCGCCGCCAGCCTGCTGCACGACATCGGCCATCTGATACACGACCTCGGTGACAGCCCCGCTGAAGCCGGCATCGACGACCAGCATGAACAGCGCGGCCACGACTTCCTGACCGCCATGTTCGGCCCCGAGGTGACCGAACCCGTCCGCCTGCACGTCGCCGCCAAGCGCTATCTCTGCGCCACCGAAACCGATTATTTCGCCAAACTATCGAAAGATTCCGTCCTCAGCCTGTCCCTGCAAGGCGGCCCGATGTCGCCGTCCGAGGTCGCCGCTTTCGACGCCCTGCCGCACGGGGCCGCCGCCGTGCAACTGCGCCGCTTCGATGAGCAGGCCAAAGTCAAAAACCTGGAGACCCCGCCGGTCGACCATTTCCTGCCGGCGGTCGAACGCTGCCTGTTGCCGGCGTAACGGACATCCGACCCAACGGTGTCGCTGACCCATCGACGCCGTGACACAACCCTCACCAGACGCCCTCGAGCGTGGCCGCCGGCCGCCATGTATCCCGTGTTTTTACAGGAAAAAACGTCACCTCGACGAACCGGCGCCAACGCCGCCCCGTATCACATCTCCACCACGACATACTGCTCCTCGACCGTCACCGGGATGGTCTCGGCCACATACGGCCCCTGCACCACCCGAGCGCCCTCGACAACCTCGACCGGATACTCGCGCACGCTAATCTTGGACGGATCGCAGAAACTCTGCCCGGTACGCACATCGAACTCCCAACCATGCCACGGACACCGCAGGATTTCGCCCTTCCGGGAATACCGGTAATCGCCCGGCTCATCCGATTCGATCAGCCCGGTCAGGATGCCCTCGCACATCGGACCGCCCTGATGCGGACAGCGGTTGAACAGGCCGAAAAACGCGCCATCCAGATTGAACACCGCGATCTGCCGCCCGCGTATCGTGACGAGTTTCCGCTGACCCGGCGGAATTTCCGCGACGGTGGCCACCACATGCTTGCTCATGATCCCGACGTTCCCGTAATGCCGCTCTTCGCCCCGAACGGTAGTCAAGCCGCCGCCGCACCGCAACCGCGCCGCCGTCACGCCGTCCCGCATAGGCCACCGGTTTAATATATTATCAGCGCGTTACCGTTTGCCGTGAACGCCCGCGCGCAGTTGCCATCCCGCCGGACCCGCGCCAATCTCCTCGCCAGACAATCAACTCAGGGGGCAACACCAATCATGGCCGAACCGAACAACCGCTACGGCTTGACCGCCGCCCGCACCCATGGCCGCCCCGGCCGAGAGGTCAGGCCCCGGACCCGCACCATCGACATCCACTCCCATGTGCAGGTGCCTGCCGCCGCCGACCTCGTCCGGCCTCACCTGAAGCCCGATCCCCGCGCCGCCGTCTACACAGAGGAAACCCGCATCCTGGGCCGCAAGCAGGATGAGGACCGGACGCCCAACCTGACGGATCTGGCGCTGCGCATGCGCGATTTCGACGCGATGGGCCTGGATGCGCAGGTCGTCAGCCCTGCCCCGCCGCAATGCTACTACGCCGTCCCGCCGGAAATCGGCATCAAGGCCGCACGCCTGGTCAATGAGGGCGTCGCCGCCATCGCCGCCAGGCAGCGGGACCGCATTCCCGCGGCGATGGGATCGGTGCCGTTGCAGGCCGGCGGTGCCGCGGCGGCCGAGGAACTGGAATACGCCATGAAAACCCTCGGCCTCAAAGGCGTCGAGGTGCTCGCCCATGTCGGCGACCTCGAACTGTCCGACCCGTCCTTCGAACCGTTCTGGGCAAAAGCCGAGGCCCTGGGCGCGGTGGTGTTCATCCACCCCAACAGCTTCACCGAACCCCGCCGGTTCAGTAAATTCTACTTCAGCAACGTCATCGGCAATCCGCTGGATACCACGATGGCACTGCATTACCTGATCTTCGACGGCGTGCTGGAACGCTACCCCGACCTGAAGATCATCGCCTCCCACGGCGGCGGCTTCCTGCCGGCCTATTCCGGCCGAATCGATCACGCCTGGGGCGCACGCAGCGACTCGCATGGCAACCTGCCCAAGCCGCCGAGTTTCTACCTGAAGAAAATCTACCTCGACACCATCGTGTTCACCCCCGACCAGCTCGAAGCCCTGGTCAAACTATTCGGCGTGGAGAAAATCCTCCTCGGCACCGACTACCCCTACGACATGGCGGAATACGATCCGCTCGGGCACATCGCCTCGGTCGCCTCGTTCACCGAGGCCGATCGGGCGGCCATCGCCGGCGGCAACGCAAAGACGCTGTTCGGACTCTAATCCGCTCGGACTCTAATCCGCTCGGACTGTAATCCGCTCGGACTGTAGCCCGTTCGCCTGGGACGCCGCCGGCGACGGCGGCCTCTAAGCCGCCGATTCCGAACGCATCTGGTTGACCACCGCCCGACCCGTCCGGCGCAGTGCCAGCCCGAATGCGTCCGCCAGCGTGGGCTTGGACACGACGTTCAGTTCGACACCCAGATGCACCATGGTCTGGGCGATATGCGGCCGGATGCCGCTGACGATGCAGTCGGCCCCCATCAACCGGATGGCGGCGACGGTCTTCAGCATCTGCTGGAAGACGCGATCCTCGATCACCGGCACCTCGCTGATGTCGATGATGGCGAACGACGCTTCGTACTGAACGATGCTGTCCAGCAAATGCTCCATCGCCACCTGGGTGCGGTCGGCATCCAGCGCGCCGACCAGCGGCAACGCCACGATGCCTTGCCACATCCGCATCACCGGCGTCGCGGACTCGGTGATCTCCGACCTCTGGCGATGGATCAGCTCCTCCCGTGTCCGCTGGAACGCCTCCATCATGAACAGCGCCAGGGCATCGACCAATTCGCTGATCGTCAGTGTCTCGGCGACAAGATGCTCCGGTTCCGACGCCAGTACGATTCGAAGACAGGCGAACAGCGGCGCCTTCAGCGACAGGACAAAGGTCGCGGTTTCCGTCGCCGAGAAACCCTGCAGCCCACGCGACAGCGCCAAATCGACGACGATCTCCCGCAGCGCGGCCAGCGACGGGTCGTTGATGTCCGTCAGGTCCCCTTCATGGCACGCCGCCGCCAATGCGGCGACAATCGATTCGCACTGTTCTTCCAGTTCGGCCTTGGGAATCCGTTTGTCCGCGGCAGAGGTGACGCGGGCCAGCCAGTCAGCCAGGATGTATTTCGTGGAATCTAGAATGATCGCCGGCAACCGAGATGTCTTTGACCTAGCCATGGCGTCTGTGATCCCTGGAGCCGCACAAAATGTCGTCTTCTGTGCGAATATAACCGGTCGATCATGATATTGCCCGTTACGTCACGTCAATGGCAATTCGTCGAGATTTGTAGACGTTAATATATTGAAATATCATTAACATGCCCGCAGAAGCAAATAGTAACTAATAATAACATTATTCTCTCTTTTTACCCGTATTTTCCATAGAATCCGACACGCAGCAGGTGTCCATACCCCCACACATCAAACCAAATGGTTGACTACCCGCGAGAACCGACCGCACCCACAGCCCGCCCGGCCGCCGGCCCAACGGCGACTTCGTTACTGACCAGCCCGCACCCCGGCGACCAGGCCCAGCCCCAAACACGACTGCATAAAGACCACTTGCACGCGGCGAGTTCATCCCGCGACCGGCTCAGGACGCCTGCGGCGACGCCGCCAGCAATTGCTCGATCGGGTCCCACACGAACGCGGTCTGCGCCACCGCCTGTCCCGCGATCTGGATCGTCTGCTCCGCCACCGATCGCCCGCCCAACCGCTGATAGAACCACCGGCTGGGATTATCGCGCAGCACCCACAGAAACGCGGATTTGCAGCCGATCTCCATCAGGTGCCCCGCCGAGGCCCGCATCAGCCGTCGCCCGACACCGCGTTCCCGCCAGTCGTCCAGCACATACAGGGTCTCGACCTCTCCCTCCGCCAGCCGCCGGCCGGCGATTTCCGTGCCGCGCGCCCGCCCCGCCGTGGTGAAGCCGATAATCCGCGGCCCACTGCCCGCCGGCACATCCACGCCCGACGCCGTCGCCACCATCACCCCGGTGCCGCCGCGGATCGCCGCATCGTAGAACGCCGCCTGCCGCGACACCGACATCTTCGCAAGGAACGTATCAGGCAGGATACCAGGATAGGCACTGCGCCACGCCGCGACATGCACCGCACCGATAGCGATCGCATCGGCGACCCTGGCCTTGCGCAGCGAGATCACGCCGTCCGCTCCAGCACCGCGGTGAAGAAACCGTCAGTGCCGTGCCGAGCCGGGGTCAGCGACAGGAACGCACCGCTGTTCGGCGGCGGTTGTTCCAGCGGCCACGACCGGT
>DATAZJ010000068.1:0-2876 GCA_036272115.1 Rhodopila sp.
CCAAAATCCGTAGGTCCGGCCCTGGCGCCCGGTCTGAGTTGGTTTTCATCGCTCATCAACGCACCAGCATTGCCGTCAGAACAAGTGATCCTCCGCGGTCCGGCTGACCGCCAATGCAACCACACAGTTTGAGGAAGACCCACCGAGATTGAAGCAGAGCCGCCCAGGGGTCGGTCATTTGTCCGGCCCCTGTATTGCATGACTCATGCCCAGGCGACTCGGTCCAGGTGATTGCGCCAGCAGGATGCCATGAACTTCATCAGTCTCGAAATCCGCATGTTGCGGTCGTTGATCTCGGTGGTGGAAACCGGCAGCATAACCGAGACGGCCCGTCGCCTTGGCCGTACCCAGCCCGCGATCACTCTGCAGATCCAGCGCCTGGAAGATCTGACCGGGCGGCCGCTGCTGCTGCACGAAAATCGGCGCATCCTGCTGACCGAACACGGCACGCTTGTATTGTCCTATGCCAAGTCGATCGTGCGATTGCATGACGAACTGCTCGGGCGCCTCGCATCCCCGCGCATCGAGGGCCATGTCGTGCTCGGAACGCCCGATCTTTACGCGGCCAATCTGCTGCCGCCGATCCTGCATATGTTCCACCAGACATTTCCGCTGATCCAGGTGGAGTTGCGCTGTGTGCTGTCGACGCCGCTGGTCAGCCAGGTTAAACGCGGCGACGTCGACATCGCCCTGGTGACTCGGATGAACGATTTCACCGGCGGCCGTGTGGTAGCGCAGGAACCGCTGATCTGGATCGGTGCCGTCGGATCCGAAGCGCATCTGGAACGGCCGGTGCCGCTGGCGCTGCTGCCGATCGGGAACGTGTTCCGCGAGCACGCGATCGCCGCGCTGGGACGGATCGAGCGGCCATGGCGCATCGCCTGCGTCAGCGAGAGTGCCAGTGGGCTGCTGGCCGCCGTGTTGGCGGGGATGGCAGTCACCGTGCTCGGCCGCAGTGCGCTGGTGCCTGGATTGTGCGAACTGAACCTGGAGGACTTTCCACGGCTGCCACCGGTGGAACTGCTGCTGTACAAAGCCGAAAGGGCGATTTCGCCGGCTGCTGCCGCTTTGCATGACTATTTGCAACATTATCTCGGCCTCGGTGCCACGAATTTGGGCACCATGCAGGCGGAACCTGCCGGCGCGGCGAGCGACAGTCAGACGGCGGCATAGTACGACACCAGCGGTTCAGGCTCGCGGCAATGCGGCGGTGACGGCGCGGCGCGCCATGACACCGACCAGGTGGGCGCGATAGGACGGTTCGGCGTGGATGTCGCCGTTCAGGCCGTCAGGCGAGATGGCCATGCCGGCTAGGGCGTCCGGACTGAAGGCGGCTTCCAATGCGCGCTCCATTTCGGAAACGCGGAAGACCGAGGGACCGGCGCCGGTGACGGCGAGGCGGACGTGATCGGCGAAGCGGGCGACGAACACGCCGACAATGGCATAGCGGGAGGCCGGGCTGCGGAACTTGGCGTAACCGCAGGCAAGCGGGATCGGGAAGCTCACCGCGGTGATGATCTCGCCGGGTTGCAGGGCGGTGCCGAACAGGCCGACGAAGAAATCGCCGGCCGCGATACGACGCTGGTTGGTGACGATGGTGGCATTCAGCGCCACAACCGCGGCGGGATAGTCGGCCGAGGGATCGGCATTGGCCAGCACGCCGCCCAACGTGCCGCGGTTGCGCACCTGCGGGTCGCCGATGCTGCCCGCGAGTTGCGCGAGTGCCGGGATTGCGCCGGCAATCTCGGCCGATCCCGTCACTTCCACATGCGTTGTCCCGGCGCCGATCGTGATGTCGTCGGAACCAACGGTGATGCCCCGCAGCGCTGTGATACCGCTGAGATCGACCAGCGCCACATGTTCGGCCAGCCCGAACTTCATCACCGGCAGCAGGCTCATCCCGCCGGCGATCGGGATGCTGTCCTGTGTCGCGGCCAGCAGGGCAGCGGCCGCGGCGACATCGGCCGGGCGGTGGTAGGCAAAGGTTTTCATGGCGTGTGTCCCGGCTTACTCGGCGGCTTGCGGAAGGCTGGCGCTCTGGATCAGGCGCCAGATGCGGTTCGGCGACGCCGGCATATCGACATGGGAGATCCCCAGGCCGGACAGCGCATCGACAATGGCGTTGGTGACCGCGGCGGGTGAGCCGATGGTGCCGACCTCGCCGCAACCCTTGGTGCCGAGATCGGTGTGGGTGCAGGGCGTGCTGTGCGATTCGGTCGTCATGTGCGGCAGCATGTCGGCGCGAGGCATGCAATAATCCATGAACGAGCCGGACAGCAGTTGGCCGCTGGTTTCGTCATATACCGCGCTTTCGCAAAGTGCCTGGCCGGCACCCTGGACGATGCCGCCGTGCAACTGGCCGGCTACGATCATCGGGTTGATCACGGTGCCGACATCGTCCACCGCGGTGTAGGCCACCAGCCGCACCGCGCCGGTTTCAGGGTCGATCTCCACCTCGGCGATGTGCGCGCCACCGGGGAAGGAGAAGTTGACCGGGTCGTAGAACGCCTGCTCCTCCAGGCCCGGTTCCAGCGTCTCCAGCGGGTAGTCGGCGGGGACATACGCGGACAGACAGATCTCCTCGAATGCGCGGCTGCGGTCCGTGCCGGTAACGCTGAACCGGCCGTTCTCGAAGACGATGTCCTCCAGCGCGGCCTCCAACTGATGGGCGGCGATCTTGCGGCCTTTCAGGATCACCTTGTTGGCCGCCATCGACAGCGCCGATCCACCGACGACCAGCGAGCGCGAGCCGTAGGTGCCCATGCCGAACTGCACCCGGTCGGTGTCGCCGAACACGACGTCGACGTTCTCGGCCGGCACGCCCAGTTTTTCCGAAACGATCTGCGCGAACGTCGTCTCGTGTCCCTGACCATGCG
>DATAZJ010000069.1:0-8886 GCA_036272115.1 Rhodopila sp.
GACCCGCTGTTTCTGCAGATCGCGACGCGGGTGCGGGCGGCGATCGCGGTGGGTCACCTGTTGCCTGGCGCGCGGCTGCCGTCATCCCGAGCGCTGGCGGCGCAACTGGCGATCGCGCGGGGGACGGTGGATGCCGCCTATGCCCTGCTGGCGGGTGAGGGCGCGATCGAGACGCGCGGTTCGGCCGGAACGATCGTGTCCGGGGTGGCAGGACGGCGAGTCGAGGCGGCGGAACAGCCGCCGCTGCTGTTTCCGCGGGTGCCGGACATCGAACCGGATGGGCCGCGGCCGTTCCAGATGGGATTGCCGGCGCTCGACGCGTTTCCCCGGAAGCTGTGGTCGAGCCTGATCGTGCGCGCTGCACGGTCGATGCAGCCGGCTGATCTCGCGGAGTCCGACCCGGCGGGTTCGGCGGCGTTGCGGCAGGCGGTCGCCGCCTATCTAGGGGTCGCGCGGGGGATCAAATGCACGCCGGAGCAGGTCCTGATCACTGCCGGGTATCAGGGGGCGCTGGCGCTGGTGCGGAGCGTGCTGATCCGTCCGGGTGATCCGGTGTGGATGGAGGACCCGGGCTATCACATGACCCGCATGGCGTTGGAGACGTGCGGCGCTCGGGTCGTGCCGGTGCGGGTGGATGCCGAGGGGTTGCGGGTGGCCGCGGGGGTGAACGCGGCGCCAAAGGCAAAGGTCGCGGTGGTGACGCCGACGCATCAATGCCCCACCGGTGTCGCGCTGTCGCTGCCTCGGCGGCTGGAACTGCTGGCCTGGGCGGCGGAGGCGGGGTCATGGATCGTGGAAGACGATTACGACAGCGAGTTTCGCTACTCCGGGCGGCCCTTGCCGTCGCTGAAGAGCTTGGATCGCGGGCAGCGGGTTCTCTATGCCGGCAGTTTCAGCAAGGTGCTGTTTCCGGCGCTGCGGCTGGGTTACCTGGTGGTTCCGCCGGAATTGGAGGCGGCGTTCCTGCGCGCCGCCAAATTGCTGACGTCCGGTTTGCCGCTGTTGGACCAGCGCGCGGTCGCGGCGTTCATGCGGAACGGGCATTTCGCCCGGCATATCAGGCGGATGCGTATCTTGTACGGGGAACGCCGGCGGTCTCTGGCTGGCGCGTTGCAGGCGGCGTTCGGTGATCGGGTGGTGGTGGAATTGGCGTCGGGGGGGATGCACCTGCTGGCACGCTTTCCCGCAGCGGAGGACGATACAGTGCTGGCGCGACGCGCCGGCCGGGCCGGATTGGCGGCGACCGCGCTGTCGTCGCTGGCGATGGCGCATGATGCAGGCCAGGGGCTGCTGCTGAGTTTCACCAATGTCGCGGCGGCGGATGCGGAGGCGTTAGTAGGGCGGTTGGCTGGTGTGGTGGGCTGAACAGTATTCTGTCAAAGTACGCCGCACGCCAATTCATTACTTTATATTTATGATATTGCGCCACGTCGCTACGCCCCTCGCGATGACATTTATCCAACAGGATCGGCTTTCGGCCCACGCACCCAGGGCTTAAACCAGCTTGGCAGCACGAGCAGCGGTCATGACCGCGTCGGCGTGGCCGGCGACGCTGACCTTCCGCCATACCTTCAGCACTTTGCCGTCGGCGCCGATCAGGAAGGTGCTGCGGTCGATCCCCATGTATTTGCGGCCATACATGGATTTCTCCACCCAGGAGCCATAGCGTTCCGCCACCGCGTGGTCCTCGTCGGACGCCAGCGGGAAGGTCAGGCCGTATTTGGCGGCGAAGCGTTCGATCGGCTTGATCTTGTCGGGGGACGCACCGATCACGTCCAGGCCGATTTGCTCCAGGTGCGGCGATGCCTCCTGGAAGGCACAGGCTTCCTTGGTGCAGCCGGGCGTGTCGGCTTTCGGGTAGAAATACAGAATGAACGGTTTGCCTTTGTAGGCGCTCAGGCTGATCGTTCGCCCGCCCGTGGCTGGCATTTCGAAGTCGGGTGCCGCATCACCTTCCACGAGAGTCATTGGCCTGGTTTCCCCACGTAATGTTCGAACAGCGTGCGCACCTGTTGCGCGATGTCATCGGACTTATGCAACAGATCATCCGCGTCAACCGCCGATACGCCGGCTTTCGCCGCGGCGAGCAACAATGGCATGGACGATGCCTCAGGCAAGGCGGCGACCTCGATCCGACCGACGGTCATGCGCAGCATGCCCTGGATGGTGCGCCACAGCCGTTCGGCGTCGATCAGCAGCTTGGCATCGGCCTTGGTAATCGCACCGGCGTCACGCAGCCGGCGCAGGGCGATGTGCGTGGTCTGGCTGCCCTGGAATCCGGATTCCTGCACACGAACCAGTTGCAGGGCCTGGGTGATGAATTCGATGTCGATCAGCCCACCCGGACGCAGTTTCACATCCCAGGGGCCATGCGGTCGCAGGTCTCGTCCCATCCGCTCGCGCATGGAGGTTGCATTGGCTCGGATGCGGTCCGGTTCCTGCTGGCGGCGGACGGCGGCGTCGATCGCTCTTGTCACCCGCCGGCGCATGTCGGGGGGACCGGCGACCACGCGCGCCCGGGTCAGCGCCATGCGCTCCCAGGTCCAGGCATCCCGTTCGTGATAGTGCTTGAAACCCTCCAGCGGGACGGCCAGCGGGCCTTTGTTGCCGGATGGGCGGAGGCGCATGTCGAGCGCATACATCTGTCCCTCCGGCCCAAGCGCGGTCAGCGCGGTGATGCAGGCCTGCACGGCGCGGACGAACCATTGGCTGGCCGGCAGGTTGCGCGGGCCTCGGCTTTCGGTGACGTCGGGCGGGTGGTCGTAGATGAACATCAGGTCGAGGTCGGACCCTGCCATCATCTCACGCCCACCGGCCTTGCCCATTGCGACGACGGCCAGGGTGCCGCCGGGCACCCGGCCAAAACGCGTCGCGAAATCGGCCAGGACACGCGGTACCAGCGCCGAAAGGGCCGCTTCGGCCAGCGCGGTGCGTTGGCGGCCGGAGGCGTTGGCGTCCAGCCGACCCTCCAGCGTGGCGACCGACAGGAAGAAATCCCGTTCCTTCACCGTCTGGCGGACGATCTGGATGACGTCCTCCGGCCGGTCGGCATCGGTCAGGCGGGAGCGCAGCATGCGGCGGACGTCGACGACCTCATCCGTGGTCAGCAGCCCTTCCAGCGCGCTGGGGTAGCGGACCAGGTGCTCCGACAGCAGCGGAGCGGCGCCGAGAACCGCGGCGATTCGGTCGAGTTGCCTTGGGTTGCGATGGAACAGCGACATTGGCTGCACCCCGGCCGGCAGCGCGCTGATGAAGCGGTCGAAGCGGATGAAAGCCTCATCGGGGTTTGGCTGGTGTCCCAGCGTGACCAGAATCGACGGCACCATGGTGGTCATCAGGTCGCGTGCCCGGCTTGACCGCAGCGCTCGGACGTGGCCAGCCAGCCATCGGCGGACACTGGAGACAATGCGTTTGGCGTCGTGGTAGCCAAGCGTGTGCAGCGCTTCGACCGTCGCCGCCGGTTCCGGGTCGTCACCGCGAAAATCCAATTCGGGACCGGCCGCCTGGGCGTCGGGCAGGTCGGGAACCAGCTCGAAGACGGCGCGGTAGTTGGTCCGGACGATGTCCACGTGGCGTAGGAAATCGAGGGCAAATGCCTTGGTGTCCGGGTAGCCCATGAAGCGGGCGATGCGGTTCATGTCCTCGGGCTGCACCGGCAGGTCATGGGTCTGGCGGTCGTTCACCATCTGGATGCGGTGTTCGACCTGGCGGAGGAAGCGGTAGGAGTCCGCTAGTTCGCGGCGGGCGGTGTCCTCCAGATGGCCGGTTTCAACCAGGCGGGCCATGGCCGGCAGGGTGGGCTTGATCCGCAACGTCGGATCGCGGCCGCCCCAAACCATCTGCAGGGTCTGCACCAGGAACTCGATCTCGCGGATGCCGCCCTCGCCCAGCTTGACGTTGTGGCCGGCGATGCGGGCGACCGGATCGTCCATCCGGCCGAGCGCGGTGTTCTTCGCCACGTCGATCCGGCGCTTCATGGCATGGATGTCGGCGACTGCGGCGAAATCCAGGCCGCGACGCCAGACGAAGGGGCGGATGGCTTCCAGGAAGCGGTGCCCCAGCGGCAGGTCGCCGGCGACGGGACGCGCCTTGATCATCGCGGTGCGCTCCCAGTTCTGCCCCATGCTTTCGTAATACAGCAGCGCGGCGTGCAGCGAGACGGCCGGCGGGGTCGAGGCGGGGTCGGGGCGCAGGCGAAGGTCGGTGCGGAACACGTAGCCGTTGGCGTCGCGGGCTTCCATCAGCGTGATCAGGTCTCGGGCCAACCGGGACGTGAAGGAACCGACGCTATCGGCGGCGCGTCCACCCGCGTAAACCGGTGCAGTGCTGTCGTACAGGAGGATGAGGTCGATATCGGAGGAATAGTTCAGCTCCGCCGAACCCAGCTTGCCCATCGCCAGGGCGACGAAGCCACAATTGTGTTCAGGCCGGTTGGGGTCTTGCAGACGGATGTCGCGTGTGTCGTGCGCGGAGCGCAGCAAATGGCGGATCGCCAGGCGCAGCGTGGCCTCGGCCAGGTCGGACAGTGCGGCGGTCACCGTTTCCAGTGGCCAGATTCCGCCGATATCCGCTATCGCGGCGATCAGGGCGGTGGTGCGCTTGGCTTGGCGGAGCGCGGCGGCGATATCGGGACGTTTCGCGGTGGGGGATACGTGGGCGAGACTGGACAGAGCATGCGCGATTACGGCTTCAGGGCCATCTTCCGCCAGACCTCGGATGGATTCGGATTCGCGCAGCGCCAGGGCGGCGAGGTAGGGACTGTTGCCGCCCAGGCAACGAAGCATGGGTAGGATGCCGGGCGCCTTCAGCAGTTGGGTTTCGGCTTCGCCGATCGCCTCGAAGCGCTCGACAAGGCGATCCGCCGCTGGCTCGTCGTAGGGAGCCGGCCAATGGCTTGGTACAAGAAAGGCGGCTGGCTTCATCGCTCGAGACATCACGTGGTGGTCCGTTCCACGGGGCGGGCGATCCACCATACCTCGAAGGCGGCGCATCGGCTGCTGTTGCTGGGCATGGGATTCCTGGTGGTGGCGACCTGCCTGCTGGCAGGTGCGGCGTGGCGCCTGGCGCAAGGACCGATCGATCTGCGCTGGCTGTCGGACCGGTTGAAATCGGCGTTCATCGATGATTCGGCACGCGTACGTGTGTCATTCGACGGTGTGTTCCTGGTCTGGGAAGGCTTTCACAAGGGCGCTGATTATCCGCTCGATGTCCGTTTGTCCGATATCGTCATCGCCGACCCGGTGGGCCACCGGATGGTGGCGGCGCCGAGTGCCCATCTGACGTTCTCGCTGGCGGGGTTGCTGTTGGGCCGGTTTGTCCCGCGCGCGCTGGAAGTGGACCACGCCCGGATCGCGGTCACAAGGGATGCCGCCGGGGTGGTCAATCTGGGGGCCGGTGTTGCGGGCAGCGCTGCGTCCGATGGGGGGGCCGTGGAGCTGAACCAGTTGCGGGCGCAGCTTTCCCGTCCGGTCAGCAGCGATTACGGGCGGTCGCGGGGGTTGCTGGACCAGATCCGGCGCGTGCATTTCCGCGACACCGCGGTGACGCTGCGGGATCGGGCGACGGGGCTGGTGGTGCGGACGCCGGACATGGATATCGACCTGGTGCGCGCGGGCGCGGGGCAGGTGCGCGGTTCGCTGCGGGGCAAGGTTCAGGTTGGCGGCCAGCAGGCTGGATTGGTGGCGGAGGCGGATTGGAAGATTGGTTCGGGGGTCGGCCTGGACATGTCGCTGACGTCGTTCCGTCCGTCGGGCATCGGCGTATCGCCCCCTGCCGCGGCGTTCCTGGCCGATATCGACGTGCCGGTCTCGGTGTCCGCGCATGTGGGGCTGGATGCGGCTTTCATGCCTGACAGAATACGGGCCGACGTGGAACTTGGGCAGGGTCGGATCCAGGTGGCGCAAGGCAGCATCCCGATCCGCAGCGGCAGCATCGCGCTGTCCGGAGGACCCGACGCGATCACCATCACGAAGGGCCATTTCGACCTGGCGCATACGCCGGACGGCAATCCCGAGATCGTCGATATCGGCGGCACCGTCACCCACAAGGCGAACCGGCTGTCGGCGTCAGGGACGATCGGGTTGAGCCGGATCGATATCGCAGACCTGCCTCGGCTCTGGCCGCCGGGCATCGGCGGCGGCGCTCGGCCATGGGTCACCGAACATGTGACCGCGGGCATGGTCACGCACGCCTCGGTGTCGTTCACCGTGGAGGCGGATGACGCGCTGCGCGACGTCGTGCTGACCAAGGCGACCGGCGATCTGGACGGGACAAATGCGACATTTACCTGGATCGACAACGTGCCGCCGGTCGAGCAGACCAACGTGCATCTGCACCTGATCGATCCGGACACGCTGGATATTCACATCACCTCCGCCCGTCAGCGCATCGCCAACGGCGGGGCTGACCTGCTGATCAAGGACGGGCAGATGCGGATTACCGGGCTGTCGCTGCGTGACCAGACGGCGGTGATCCGCGTGCAGGTCGCAGGGCCGGTGGCGAGCGCGCTGGCGCTGTTGAAAGAGCCTCGTTTGCATCTGCTGTCCACCCATCCGATCGCGTTGAAGACGGATGCCGGGGATGTGGCGGCGACGCTGGATTTCCAGTTTCCGCTGGAGAACAAGTTGCAGATCGATGATGTGCGGATTCATGCCGATGCGCATCTCGAACGGGTGCGCTTGCCGGATGTGGTGGGCGGGCAGGATCTCGACGGCGGCGTGTTCGACATGGCCATAGACAAGGACGGGCTGACCGTGAAGGGGCAGGGATCGGTGGCCAAGGTGCCGGTCTCGGTGGATGGGTCGATGGATTTCACCGCGGGACCGGCCAGTCAGATCGTGCAGAAGATCGCGGTCACCGGCGAGCCGAGTGCGGCGCAGTTGGTGGCGGCCGGACTGCCGGTGGGGGATTTCCTCGATGGGTCAGTCCCGTTGACCGTGGTGCTGGTCGAACGGCGCGGCGGCGATGGGTCGGTGGCGATCAATGGCGACCTGACCCTGGCGACGCTTTCGGTGCATCAACTGGCCTGGGTGAAGCCGTCTGGGACGGTCGCCAATGCTTCGGTGGTGCTGCTGCTGTCGCATGACCGGTTGACCAAGGCCGACAGGATCTCGGTGCGTGGCGAGGGCGTGTCGTTGAGTGGGTCTGCGGATTTCGACGACGGTGGTCACGTTCGGAGCGTGACGCTGGCGGATGTTCGCCTGGGGCAGACGCGGGCGCGCGGCTCGATCCGCTTCGCGCCGAACGGGGCGGTGTCGGCTGTACTGCAAGGTGATCAGATCGATTTGTCGGCCAAGTTGATGGAGAAGACACAAACGCGCGGCTCGCCGGATGCGAAGCCGGTGACGACGCCGGACTGGTCGTTCGATGCGCGTTTCGATCGAGCGATCCTGGCGAATGGTGAAACCGCCCACGGCGTGCGGCTGACGGCGACCGGTGGGGGTGCATTGATCCGCCTGTTGGATGCGGTGGGCACTATCGGGACGAATGGCGGATTTTCGATGGCCATTCAGCCTCGGGCGGGGGGGCGGCATCTGTCGGTGGATGCGAAGGATGCCGGCGATTTCCTGCTTGGTATCGACGCCGTGCGCGGGATGCGGTCGGGGCACCTGGTGATCGATGGGGATTTGGCCTCGCCGCTGGGTCTAAATCCGCTGGTTGGGACGGCGACGATCGAGAATGTCGTGGTCCGGAACTCACCGGCCCTGGGCAAGCTGCTGCAGGCCATCACGCTTTATGGACTGGTGGACGCGTTGCGCGGACCGGGGATGGCGTTTTCCCATATCGTCGTGCCGTTCCACTATGATGGGACCGATCTGAATGTGGACGGAGGACATGCGTTCAATTCGTCGCTGGGGCTGACGGCGACGGGGCGGATTGGGGTGTCGTCCGGGGTTGTGTCGATGACCGGTACGCTCGTGCCGGCGTATTTTTTCAATTCGATGCTGGGGAATCTGCCATTGGTCGGGAAGTTGTTCAGTCCGGAGAAAGGCGGCGGTGTGTTCGCGGCGCGCTTCGGTCTCGAGGGGCAGATCGGCGATCCTACTGTCACCATCAATCCGGTCAGCGCGCTGACGCCTGGGTTTCTGCGGGGGATTTTTGGCGTGTTCGATCGGAAGCCAGGTGGGGGGGCGAAGTAGAGCAGCATTATATCGCGCTGGCCCGATTCCTGGCGTTCCGCGGAGGCGAGGCGCCAGGCACGACGCAATGAGGCGATCCCCCCAGCCTCAGGCGATCAAATTATCGCAGGCCGGCGTTTATTTTTGCCAGCACCGACGATCCAGGGACCAGGGCATCTTCCTGAAGGGCGTTCAGGGGGGTGTCCGATGTCTTCAGGTGTCCGTGCAGATCGCGCGGGTTTGGATCGACATAGAGCAGGCCGGTCACGATCTCACCCACCGCATGGCGCTGCTGCATATACGTCAGTGCGGACACGCGATCATGCATGTCGTAGTCGGTGTGCAGCTTGCGCAGCCGCAACGTGGAGCCGTCGTGCTGGGTCACCATCTCCACCGAACCGGGGGCGTAATCGACGGTGATTTCCTCGCGTCCGGTGATGACGTCGAGGTAGTTCATGGCGGCGTTGTGCTCGCGGACGTAGTCGAAGCTTTTGGTCGAGCCTTCGTGGTTGTTGAAGGCCACGCAGGGCGACAGGCAGTCGATGAAAGCGGCGCCTTCATGTTTCAGCGCGGCCTCGATCAGCGGCACCAACTGCGCCTTGTCGCCGGAGAAGCTCCGGGCGACGAAAGTGGCACCGAGTTGCAGCGCCATGCCGACAAGGTCGATGGCTTCGTCGCTGTTGACCACGCCGCGCTTGGATTTCGCGCCCTTGTCGGAGGTGGCGGAGAACTGGCCCTTGGTCAGGCCATACACGCCGTTGTTCTCGAC
>DATAZJ010000070.1:0-3739 GCA_036272115.1 Rhodopila sp.
TCCAGATCGGCGTCGTCGAACACGATGAACGGCGCGTTGCCGCCCAACTCCATGCTGGTCTTCTTGATGGTCGGCGCACATTGCGCGAGCAGCTTCGCGCCGACTTCGGTGCTGCCGGTGAAGGTCAGCTTGCGCACCAGCGGGTTGGAGGTGAGTTCGCCGCCGGTCTCGCCGGATGGGCCAGTGATGACGTTGCACACGCCGGGCGGCATGCCGGCACGCTCGGCCAGCACAGCGAGCGCGAGGGCAGAGAAGGGGGTCTGGCTGGCAGGGCGGATCACGCCGGTGCAGCCTGCCGCCCAGCCGGGACCGGCCTTGCGGGTGATCATCGCGGCGGGGAAGTTCCACGGCGTGATAGCGGCGAACACGCCGATCGGTTCCTTCAGCACCAGGATGCGGCGGCCCTTGGCATTTTGCGGGATGGTGTCGCCGTAGATGCGCTTGGCTTCCTCGGCGAACCATTCGATGAAGCTGGCGGCATAGACGATCTCGCCCTTGCTTTCGGCCAGGGGTTTGCCCTGTTCGGCGGTCATGATCACCGCGAGGTCGTCGGCGTTGGCCAGCATCAGGTCGGAGAGCTTGCGCAGGATGGCGCCGCGTTCTTTCGCCAGCATCGCGCGCCAGGCGGGATAGGCGGCGTTGGCGGCCTCGATGGCTCGGCGGGTTTCGGCGGTGCCCATGTTGGGGACCTCACCCACCGCTTCGCCGGTGGCCGGGTTCCGGACGGTGATGGTCTTGCCGTTGTCGGCCTCGACCCATTTGCCGTTGAGGTAGTTGGCCTGCCGGAACAGTGTCGGGTCTTTGAGCGGCATTGGCGATACGGGGTTCAGCATGGTTGGTCCTCCTTGTTCCTGCGTTGGGGTTCCTGCGTTGGGGTTCCTGCGTGGGGGTTCCTGCGTTGGGTCCCTGTGTTGACTGGAACATAGTGCGTGGAGGGCGTGCTGTCAGGGGCGGGGGGTGCCGCGGCCGGTCGGTGGGGCCGGCCGCGGGGTTGCCGGGATCAGCGGATGGGCGAGAATGCAGACGGCATCACCAGGGCGTTTTCCTGCTTCACCACGACGCCGGGCGGGTTGCGGGCGGGCCACTGGCCGCCGGCGGAGGCCGCGGCGCGGGCGCTGAAGCGCTCGTTCGCGTCCTTGTAGGCCCAGATGTGGACCCATTTGTTCAGTGCGCCGAACTCCGAATACCAGCCGCCCACAAGCGGGGAGAATTTCTGGCGGCCCTCGATCTTGCTGGACCAGCGTTCGATCAGGCCGGGGATGGCGCCGGGGACCAGGGTGTACTGGCGGATTTCGAACAGCGGGCCGATCTGGCGCGGTTCGAGGGCCGGGGAGAACGGGGCCGGCAGGAACACTTCACTTTGCTGCGCGGTTACGAATTCGCGGATCGCGGGCGGCCAGCCGGCTTCCTTGGATGCGGCGGCGCGGACGGCGGTGCGATGCTCGAAACTGTCATAGGCCCAGACATGGTAGATCTGGTTTAGTGGGCCGATCTCGGTGTGCCAGAAAGCGGCGAGTTTGGAGTGCTTTTCACGGGCGGGCAGTGCCTCGCCGAAGCGTTTCTCGACCTCGGCGAGGGTGCCGGGTTGCAGTGTGTAGGTGCGCATTTCGATGATCATCGGTGTCCTCCCATTTATCGCGCGAACAGGGTAGGACATGTTCCCCCGGCTGGGAATGGCGGGCCGGAGCTGGAAGGAGGCGTGAGGTGCGGAACGTGGTGTTAAGGATCGTGGCGGCGGCTATGGCGATGGTCGCGCTGGCGGGTTGTGAGGGGTCCGGCGGGCCGCCGGGAACGCCGGGGACGGCGACGGTCTCGATGCATGGCAGCGTCGCCACCAGTATCGGCGTTTCGTCGCACTGACGCCGAAATCTTCCAGGCGGGCCTGGAAGAATCCGGCGATGGGGCGCCGATGCGTCAGTTCGGCAGCAGAACCGAGTTGATCACGTGGATCACGCCGTTCGACTGCTTGACGTTGGAAATCGTGACTTCGGCGACACCAGATTTCTCGCCGCTGACGTACAACTTCGTTCCGTTCTCGCTGATCGTCAGCGGGTCGCCCTCGACGGTCTTCAGGGTGGCCTTGCCGCCGCCCTTCTTCACCATTTTCATCAGATCGGCGGCGGTATAGTCGCCGGACACCACATGGTAGGTGAGAATTTTCACCAGTGTGGGCTTGTTTTCCGGCTTCAGCAGGGTTTCCACGGTTCCCGGCGGCAGTTTCGCGAACGCTTCGTTGGTGGGTGCGAAGACGGTGAACGGGCCTTTGCCTTCCAGCGTCTCGACCAGGCCGGCGGCCTTGACCGCGGCGACCAGGGTGGTGTGATCCTTCGAATTCACCGCGTTTTCGATGATGTTCTTTGACGGATACATCGGCGCGCCGCCGACCATGACGGTATCGGATGCCATTTTACCTTGGGCAAAGGCGGGTGCGGTGGCGAGGCCGCCGATCGCCAGACCGGCGAGCAGGACAGTAATGATACGTGTTGACATGGATAATTCCTCCTGGGGAAGCATCATCTCTGGTGGATGCGATGAGTTTACGGTCCGATGTTGCCGGCGGATCAGTCGGGTGTGAAAAAAAGCGGCTGTGTTGTTGATGTGATCGCATGCGGTATCTTGGGGTGATCGTAGGGGGCATTGTCATGACCTGGTCTATCGTCGCGCATGATCCGAATTCCGGCGCGTTCGCCGTTGCCGTCGCCACCAAGGCGTTTGCCGTGGGGGCATCGTGTCCGTTCGTGCGGGCGGGTGTCGGGGCGGTGTCGACGCAGTCGATGACCAATCGCTATCTGGGGCCGGCGATCCTGGATGCGATGGCCAGGGGGGTGGCGCCGGCGGCGGCGATCGAGGGCGCGCTGGCCGGCGATGAGGGGCGCGGCATCCGCCAGGTGCATGCGGTGGATCGCCATGGCCGCACCGGCGCGTGGACGGGCGGGAACTGTGTCGAATGGTGCGGCAGCGTATCGGCGGGCGGGATCAGTGTCGCGGGCAACATGCTGGCCGGGCAGCCGACCGTGGCGGCGACGCTGGCGGCCTGGAAAGCCGGCACGGACATGCCGATGCCGGATCGTTTGATGGCCGCTATGGAGGCGGGGGAGGCCGCCGGCGGCGACCGGCGCGGCAAGCAGTCGGCGGCGATGATGATGGTGACGACAGAGGATTTTCCTGATCTGAACCTGCGCGTCGATGACCATGTCGAACCGCTGGGGGAGTTGCGGCGGCTGCTGTCGGTGTGGAAGGCGGAAGGGGTGCCTCGGCTGGGGATCGCGCCGTCGAAGGCGAACCCGTCGGGGCTGACCGATCTGGATGCGCTGGAGGCCGGATGGATCGCTCGGGGGCTGGATCTGCGGTTCCGGCGGTAGCTTCGGGCTTCGGCGGGCGCTTTGGATTGGGTGCGACGTGGTCGAATCGTTTGACGGGTGCAGCCGCCGTCATTGCGGGCGACGACTCGGTGCCGATGTCGAAGCACTCTTATGCGTAAGAAGGCATGGATAGCGAGCCTTCGCCCGCTATGACGCGATGGGGCGGCGGTGCCGATGTCGAAGCACTCTTATGCGTGGTCAGTGTCCTGGATCAGCAAAGCCTTGGTATCAGCCGCCGGCGGCGAGTTCCTCGCGTAGCATTTCCAGGGCCAGCCATTGTTCCTCGGCCTCGGCCAGCGTGGTGTGGGCGGCGTCCAACGCCTTCGTCGCGGCGGCGAACTGGTCGGGGTGTCTGGCATACAGGTCGGGGTTGCCCA
>DATAZJ010000071.1:0-2883 GCA_036272115.1 Rhodopila sp.
CGCGATCACATCGCGTGCGCCGGCCTGGCGGCCGGCCTTCAGAACGGCGGCGATTTCCACCGGATGGTGACCGTAATCATCGATCACGGTGATGCCGCCGGCCTCGCCGGTTTTGGTGAAGCGCCGCTTGACGCCGCGGAACCCGGCGAAGGCACTGCGCAGTGTCTGGTCGTCGATTTCCATTTCGCTGGCGACGGCAATGGCGGCCAGCGCGTTCTGCACGTTGTGCGCGCCCAGCATCGGCAGACGGAACGGCCCCATGCGGCGCGAGCGGTTGCGTGTGCGATCGGTGATCGTGATCTCGAACGTCGAGCCCTGCTTGTCCGGCGCGACGCGTTCCGCGCGCACATCCGCCTGTGGCGAGAAGCCGTAGGTGATGATCCGGTGGTCCGACAATCGGGGGATCATCTGCTGCACTTCGGGATGATCGATGCACAGCACGGCGAAGCCATAGAACGGAATGTTGGCGACGAACTGGTCGTAGCCGGCGATCATCGAGTCGGCGCTGCCCCAGTGGTCCAGATGTTCCGGGTCCATGTTGGTGACGACGGCGATGATTGCGGGCAGGCGCAGGAACGATCCGTCGCTCTCATCGGCTTCGACCACCATCCAATCGCCGCTGCCCATGCGGGTGTTGGTGCCGTAGGCGTTGATGATGCCGCCATTGATGACGGTGGGGTCGAGACGAGCGGCTTCCAGCACGCAGGCGATCAGGCTGGTGGTGGTGGTCTTGCCATGTGTGCCCCCCACCGCGACCGACCATTTCAGCCGCATCAGTTCCGCCAGCATTTCCGCGCGCCGTACCACCGGGATCAGACGCGCGCGCGCGGTGGCGACCTCGGGATTGTCGCGCTTTACCGCAGTGGAAACGACGACCACCTGGGCCTCGCCGAGGTTGGCGGCATCGTGGCCGATCATCACCGGAATTCCCGCCTCGCGCAGTCGCACGACGTTGCCGGATTCGGCGATATCGCTGCCTTGGACGCTGTAGCCGAGAGTGTGCAACACCTCGGCTATGCCGGACATGCCGATGCCGCCGATGCCGACGAAGTGGATGGTTCCGATGGAAAGCGGCAAGGCTCTCATACGCGCTCTCCCGGCTGCGCGTCAGCCATGTGTGCCTCGACCAGATCCGCCAGACGGGCAGACGCATCCGCACGCGCCTGGCTGCGGGCACCCACCGCTGCTTCCGTCAGTCCGGCGGGATCAGCGAGCACGTGGCTCAGGCGTTCCGCCAGGAATGTCGGCGTGAACTGCGGTTGAGGCACCACCCAGGCGCCGCCGGCCTCGGCCAAAGCGAGGGCATTCGCCGTCTGATGGTCGTCGATCGCGCCGGGGAGCGGCACCAGGATCGCTGGGCGCCCCGCGACCGCCAGTTCCGCCACCGTCGACGCCCCTGCTCGGGCGATTACCAGATGCGCTGCCACCAGCCGAGCGGCGACGTCGGGGAAGAAGGGTGACAATTCCGCTGGGATGCCGTCCGCGGCATAGGCTGCCTTCACCCGCTCCAGATCTTCGGGTCGTGCCTGCTGGACGACAGAGAGCCGGGTGCGCAACGTCTCCGGCAGCATGCGCAACGCCTCCGGAACGACATCGGAAAATACCCGAGCCCCCAGCGACCCGCCAAGGACCAGCAGCCTGATCCGGTCGTTGGCCGCAATGTAGCCGGTTTGCGACAGCGCGGCGATCGCCGGCCGCACCGGGTTGCCTGTCACCACGATTCGCGTTCCCGGCGGAATCCGCGTGGTCTCGGCGAACCCCAGCGCCAGTTCGTCTGCGCGCCCGGCCAGGAACCGGTTCGCCCGCCCCAACACCGCGTTCTGCTCCTGCAGGATCACCGCGGGCCGGCGACGCAGCAGCCGAACGGCGAGGATCGGTGCAACACAGGGATAACCGCCAAACCCGACGATGCAGGCAGCGCCGAGTCGGGACAGGATGCCACGCGCCTGTACGACACCGGCGGCCAGCGAACCGATCGCCTTCGTCCCACGCCATGCTCCGCGCCCGGCGATACCGGCGCCGCGAATGACATATTGCTCCCGCCCCGCGAAGGTCGGGCTGGACAGGCCGCCGGACCGAGCGTCTGTCATCAGTACGATCCGATGACCACGCGCCACCAGTTCCGCGGCCAGCGCCTCGGCCGGGAAGAAATGGCCACCCGTTCCGCCTGCCGCGATAACGATCGGTTTCACCGCAGGACCCCTCATGCCGGTTCATCCCGGCCGCGCCGGCGGGTCAGCGCCAGCAGCATCCCCATGCCCAGGGCGATCGCGATCACCGAAGACCCGCCGTAGGAGATGAACGGCAGCGTCATCCCCTTGGTCGGGATCAGCCGCAGCGTGGAGGCCATGTTGACGAATGCCTGCAACCCGAAGCCGGTGACCAGCCCAGTGCATGACAGCACGATGAACAGGTCCTGTTCCCGCAGCAGCCGCAGCAGACCGCGCAGCACGATGAAGCCGAAGACGGCCAGGATGACGACACAGATGACCATGCCGAATTCCTCGCCCGCGACGGCGTAGACGAAGTCGGCATGGGCGTCGGGCAGGATGTCCTTGACATGGCCCTCACCCGGGCCGCGGCCCAGCAGACCGCCGTTGCCGAACGCCTCCAGCGCGGTGGTGACCTGATAGTTGTCGCCAGTGCCATCCCAGAACCGGGTCCAGCGGCTTTGGACATGCGGGAACATCCAATAGGCCAGCACGCCGCCGCTGCCGAACATGCCCAGTGCCACGCCGACCAGCACCAGCGGCAGGCCGTTGATGTAAAGCTGAGCCAGGAACACCGCCGTGATCACGACCAGCATGCCGATATCCGGCTGCGACTTCAGCAACAGCAGGATCACCGCGAAAACCAGACAGGCGATGGTCGTGCCGGGGAAGC
>DATAZJ010000072.1:0-4192 GCA_036272115.1 Rhodopila sp.
CCGCGCCGGATCGCCCGCCGCCGGTTTCTGATCAACCTCACCAAGTGGGTGTTGCCGATGACCGCGATGGCGCTGCTGGCCTCCATCGCGCTTTGGCCGGAAGTCGAGGACTCGGCCATCAAGGCCCACATGCGGATGAACCACGTGTCCGGCGATGTCGACGGCGGCAAGCTGCTCGACGCGCGCTACAATGGTGTGGATGAGAAAGGCCGCCCGTACACGATCACCGCCGCCACCGCCTGGCAGATCGACCCGGAGCGGATCGGGATGACCATGCCGAAGGGCGACATCACGCTGCATAGCGGGACCTGGCTGATGCTGACCTCGAAAGAGGGCACGTTCATGCAGCATCTCAATGAGCTCGATCTCTCCAAGGACGTGACACTGTATCGCGACGACGGCACCACGATGCATACCCAAAGCGCCTCGCTTGATCTGAAGGCAGGGGCCGCCGCTGGGTCCGATCCGGTGCATGCCGAGGGCCCGTTCGGCGTCCTGGACGCAAAGGGCTTCACCGTCATGGATAAGGGGGCGGCGATCGATTTTCCGGGTCCCGCCCATCTCGTGCTCAACGGGGCCAGTCATTGAGGATCGTCCTGGTCGCCGCGCTGCTCTGCCTGACCCTGCCGCCCTTTGTCACGCCGGTCCGGGCACAGCAGCTTGACCTGTCGCACGGCGGTCCGATCGATATCACCGCGCAGGACGGCCTCGAGTGGCGGCAAAATGACCAGGAGGTGATCGCCCGCGGCGACGCCCGCGCGACCCGAGGCAACGTTACCGTCGCCGCCGATTCGCTGACCGCGTGGTATCGCAAGAAGGGCACGACGGGCGCCACCGAGGTGACTCCGGCGTCTGCCCTTGCCGGCGATCCGTCGACCGCGGGAAACGAGATCTATCGTCTCCAGGCCGAAGGCCATGTCCACGTTTTCACCGCGACCGACCAGGCGCAGGGCGACAAGGCGACATACGACCTGGATCAGTCCGTATTGGTGATGACCGGACATGACCTCAAGCTGACCACGCCGAACGACGTCATCACCGCTCGGGACGACCTCGAGTACTGGCCGCAGAAGCACATGGCCGTCGCTCGGGGGGACGCCGTCGTGCTGACCAACGACGCCAAGCGGGTCGCTGCGGACACGCTGGTCGCCTACACCACCGACAACCCGCCACCGGCGGATGCCAACGCGGCGCCGACCCCCGCCACCGCGAAAACAGCCGTGGCCACGAAAGCAGCGGCCGGCGGGAAAACCGCCGATGACCCGCTGGCCGCCTCGGGCAAGCTGCAACGGGTGGAGGCGTTCGGCAACGTCTCGATCCGTACGCCCACCGATATGGTCACCGGCGACAGGGGTGTCTATGTACCCGATACCGGCATGGCGCGCCTGGTCGGCAACGTCCGCATCACTCGCGGCCAGAACCAGTTGAACGGCGCCGAGGCCGACGTGAACATGAAGACCGGCATCGCGAGGCTGGTGGCGCGCAGGCTGGGCACGTCGCCGAGCGCCGCGCGCGTGCATGGACTGGTGGTCCCGAACGATGATAGCAGCAAATCGCTGACCCACGACTCGCTTGCGGCACCGCCGGCCGCGCCCACGAGGCAGAAACCATGACAATGATGGATAAGGCACCGATCGCGCAGGTACGGTCCGGCCACGGTTTCAAGGTCGTTCCCGGCAGTGGCGGCCTGACCGCGCGTGCCGTCGGCAAGACCTACAAAGGCCGGCCGGTGGTTCGCAACGTCACCGTGACGCTACGCCGGGGGGAAGCGGTCGGACTTCTGGGGCCGAACGGCGCCGGCAAGACCACGACTTTCTACATGATCGTTGGCCTGGTGAGGCCCGATACCGGCGCCATCAGCCTGGACGGCGCCGACATCACCCGGCTGCCGATGTACCGGCGCGCCCGCCTGGGCATCGGCTATCTGCCGCAGGAAGCCAGCGTGTTCCGCGGCCTTAATGTCGAGCAGAACGTCATGGCCGCGCTGGAGGTGATCGAGCCAGATGCCGGCACCCGCGACCGCATGCTGGACGAACTGCTGGCCGAATTTGGCATCAGCCATCTGCGCCGCACCCCGGCCCTGGCACTGTCCGGTGGCGAACGCCGGCGCGTGGAGATCGCCCGCGCGCTCGCCACCCAGCCATCCTATATCCTGCTCGATGAGCCGCTGGCCGGCATCGACCCGATCGCCGTCGGCGAAATCCGCGATCTGGTCAAACACCTGAAGGACCGCGACATCGGCGTGCTGATCACCGACCACAACGTGCGGGAGACGCTGGATATCATCGACCGAGCTTACATCATGCATGCGGGGCAGCTCCTGATGGAGGGCAAACCCAGCGAAGTCGTTGCTCACGAAGGTGTGCGACGAGTGTATCTGGGCGAAAAATTCAG
Organism: Rhodopila sp.; assembly: GCA_036272115.1. Classification (GTDB taxonomy): domain Bacteria; phylum Pseudomonadota; class Alphaproteobacteria; order Acetobacterales; family Acetobacteraceae; genus Rhodopila. The sequence continues at coordinate 2,395 of DATAZJ010000072.1, forward strand.
CTTGTGAGATTTTGACCGGCCCCTTGGCACAACCGGCAGACATGGTTGCACGCTTTTTGCATGCGATATGACGGAAACCATTTGACCCAGCGTCGAATGGCCCGATAATCGCCTGATCATGGCGATCGCCCCCCGTCTCGACTTACGCCAGAGCCAGACCCTGGTCATGACGCCGCAACTGCGTCAGGCCATCAAACTCCTGCAATTCTCCAATATCGAGGTCAATTCCTTCGTCGAGGAGGAAATGGAGCGCAACCCGCTGCTGGAGCGCGACGACTCTCCCGAACCGCCGGTGGGGGAACGGGCGGCGCTCGATCAGTTGGAACCCCGCACCGCCGCCGTGATGGATTCCGCCGATGCGGCGCGATCCGAAACGCTGCCGGATGATGGCGGTTCGCCGCTGGATGCGGTGCATGCCGAAACCTACGATCCGGGCGGAGCTGGCGACGGTGCGCCCCTCGTCGGACGGATCGACGGCGGCGGCGGCAGTCATGGTTTCGAGGGCGACGATCGCGGCATCGACGATTTCGCCAGCGACGATCGCTCCCTGCGGGACCACCTGGGTGAGCAGTTGCGGCTGAACCTTTCGGACATGGTGGATCGCATGATCGGGGCGCATCTGATCGCCCTCCTGTGCCCCGCCGGCCGGCTGACGGCCGAACCCGCGGCGATCGCACTGGCGATGGGCCTGCCGCTGGAGCGGGTGGAGGCGGTTCGCGCCCGTATGATGCGATTCGATCCGGTGGGACTGTTTGCCCGCGACCTGCGGGAATGCCTAGGGGCGCAGTTGGCGGAGCGGAATCGGCTGGACCCGGCGATGCAGACCCTGCTGGATAACCTCGAACTGCTGGCCCGGCGGGACAACCGGCGGCTGATGGCGCTGTGCGGCGTCGATGCCGAGGACCTGACCGACATGATCGCCGAGATCAAGGCGCTGGACCCGAAGCCGGGGGCCTCGTGGGACACCACGCCGGCGCAGTTGGTGGTGCCTGATCTGCTGATGCGGCGTCTGCCGGATGACACGTGGATCATCGAACTGAACCCCGAGACGATGCCGCGGGTGCTGGTCAACGAACGATTTTACACCAAGGTCGCGCCGCACGCGAAGAAGGACGAAAAGGCCTTTCTGACCGAACGTCTGGCGAATGCGAACTGGCTGGTTCGATCGCTGCAGCAGCGGGCGCAGACCATCCTGAAAGTGGCGGCCGAGATCATGCGGCTACAGGACGGCTTCCTGCGCCAGGGCGTCGCGTATTTGCGGCCGCTGATCCTGCGCGACATCGCCACGGCGGTGGAGATGCACGAAAGCACCGTCAGCCGCGTGACATCCAACAAATACATCGCCACGCCGCGCGGGATGTTCGAGTTGAAATACTTCTTCACCACCTCGATCGGCGCGGTGGATGGCGGTGAAAGTCACAGCTCCGAGGCGGTGCGCCACCGCATCCGCCAACTGATCGGCGCCGAACCGCCCAACGGCATCCTCTCAGATGACCAAATTGTGACGATCCTGCGTCGGGAAGGGGTGGACATCGCGCGCCGAACGGTGGCCAAATACCGGGAGGCGATGCACATCCCGAACTCCGTGGGTCGCCGGCGAGTCAAGGCGGTACCCGCCTGATTCAGGGCCAATAAGGCCTGGGCAAAACGCCGTCTGATTCGCCTTTCGATTTCGAAAGGACGGTGAAACATGCAAATCACGGTATCAGGTAAACAGATCGAGTTGTCCGACGCTCTGCGCGAGCGCGTGCAGGGAGAACTGACTGGTATCGCCGGAAAGTATTTCGAGCATGCTCAG
>DATAZJ010000073.1:0-11625 GCA_036272115.1 Rhodopila sp.
GTCGCGGTGCCGACTGTCGCGACCCGTAACAGCGGCCTGGAACTGGAAGCGGTGGTGCAGGCGACCGAGGCCGCGGCCAACCGGATCATGGAGGCGGCCGAGGCGATCGGCGACTGGCTCCGGGACGGCAAGAACGACCCCGCGTCGTTGAACGCCGTCAACGAAAAGGTCAACGCGATTTTCGAGGCGTGCTCCTTCCAGGATGTGACCGGCCAGCGGATCAGGCGGGCGATCCAGCATTTGCAGCAGGTTGAAACCATGCTGACGGATATGGTGCCGGCCGAGGCGGGCGCCCCGGCCCCGGAGAGGCTGGTGGTCAGCGCGCCGTACAACAACGCGGGCGAGATCACGCGCGAACAGGCGGAGGCCAATCCGGACCTCGCACAGGATGCGGTGGATTCGTTGTTCGATTGACGACCCGGTCGGGTTCCTCTCCTGCGTGTTAATCTCCCGTCACAATTACCCGTTCCCGTTGCATTGAACCGCAAACCTTGTATGTCCGCCAGCCAACGCGGACTTAGGGGAACGCAAGGTGACGACTCGCGTCGCGGACGCATCCGACCAGCCGGCTCTGATCGAAATACAGGGACTGACCAAGCGCTTCGGCGCGTTCGTTGCGGTGGACGACGTGTCGTTTACGGTGCGGCGGGGCGAGGTGCTGGGGTTTCTGGGGCCGAACGGGGCTGGGAAATCGACCACCATGCGGATGCTGGCAGGGTTCATGATCCCGACCATGGGGACCGCTCGGATTCAGGGCCACGACGTGCAGACCGACAGCGTGGCGGCGCGGCGCGTGCTGGGGTTCCTGCCGGAGGGCGCGCCGACCTATCCCGAGATGTCGGTTGAGGGTTTTCTGCGTTTCTGCGCGCGTGTGCGCGGATTTTCCGGGTCGGAGCTGGCGGATCGGGTCGATCGCGCGCTGGGGCTGACGACGTTGCAAGGCGTCCGGCTGCAGCCGGTGGAAACGTTGTCCAAGGGGTTCAAGCGCCGGGTCGGGCTGGCGCAGGCGCTGCTGCACGATCCGCCGGTGCTGGTGCTGGACGAACCGACGGACGGGCTGGATCCGAACCAGAAGCACGAGGTGCGCGGCTTGATCGAACAGATGGCGCCGGAGAAGGCGATCGTGATTTCGACGCATATCCTGGAAGAGGTGGATGCGGTGTGCTCGCGGGCGATCATTATCGCGAGCGGGCGGATCGTTGCGGATGCGACGCCGGCCGAACTGGCCGGACGGCATCCGTCAGGGCGGCTGGAGGAGGTTTTTCGGGCGCTGACGATGCCGGAGGCCGTCTGATGGCCGGCATGCAGGGCGGTGGTTGGGCCAGACGGGCCGTCACGCGGACGGCCCGGCCATGAGCAAGACGCTCGTTATCGCCGACCGGGAATTGCGCGCCTCTTTCGCCACCCCGGTCGCGACTGTGTTCATCGTCATTTTCCTGGTCCTGCAAGGGGCGCTGACCTTCAACCTGGGGCAGTTCTTCGATCGCGGCCAGGCCGACCTGAACCCGTTCTTCACCTTCGTTCCCTGGGTTTTCCTGCTGCTGATCCCGGCGATCACCATGCGGCTATGGGCCGAGGAACGGCGCCTTGGCACGATCGAGCTGCTGTTGACCTTGCCGATCACGCAGGGCCAGGCGGTGGTGGGGAAATTCCTCGCCGCCTGGGCGTTCTGCGCCATCGCCCTGGTACTGACGTTCCCCTTCGTCATCGCGGTCAATATCCTGGGTTCACCTGATAACGGCGTGATCGCATCGGGTTACCTCGGTTGCCTGCTGGTGGCCGGCGCGTTCCTGTCGGTGGGTGCGGCAATGTCTGCAGTGACCCGCAACCAGGTGATCGCGTTCGTGCTGGCGGTGGCGATCTGTTTCGTGTTCGCGGTCGCGTCCAACCCGATCGTCAGCGACTTCCTGGCGCATACCGCCCCGGCGCTGGGCGCGTTCACGCGGCGGATCGCGGTGATCGACCGGTTCACCGACCTCACGCGCGGCATCATTGAACTGCGCGACCTGATCTATTTCGCCTCATTCATCGGGTTTTTCCTGTTCTTGAACACCGTTCTGGTCGATCAGCGGAAGGCGGACTGAGACCATGCGCCGAGCGTTCTTTTCCATCCTCGGTGTCGTCGCCGTTGCGGCGATCGCCATTGGGATCAACATGTTCGCCGACGCCAGGCTGACGACAGCACAGTTGGACCTGACGCAAGGGAAAATCTACACGCTGTCGCCGGGAACCAGGCAGGTGCTGCGCGACCTGAAGGAGCCGGTGACGCTGCGGCTGTTCTACTCGCGTCAACTGGGCAGCACGGTGCCGACCTATGGGTCCTATGCCGATCATGTGCGGGAGATGCTGCGCGACTATGCGTCGCTGTCCAAAGGCAAGGTGAAGCTGGAATTTTACGATCCCGAACCGTTCAGCGGCACCGAGGATCGAGCGATGGCGTATGGCCTGCAGGGCGTGCCGCTGGATCAGAGCGGGTCGCAGATCTATTTCGGCCTCGCCGGCACCAATCTGGAGGACGATGAGCGGACCATTCCGTTTTTCCAGGCGGACCGCGAGCGGTTCCTGGAATATGACCTGACCAAGCTGGTGTACGAACTGTCCAACCCTAAGCGGCCGGTGGTGGGGGTGATGTCTTCGCTGCCGCTGGACGGCGATCCGCGCCAGATGATGATGACCCAGGGACGCGGTCCGGGCGGGCAGCCTTATGCAGCCTCGGTGCTGCTGCGGCAGACCAATACGATCAAGACGGTGCCGACGGATGCGCAGGTGATCGATCCGGACATTCAGGTGTTGCTGGTTGCCGAGGCGCAGCACCTGTCGCCGGCGACATTGTATGCGATCGATCAGTTCGTCATGCGCGGCGGCAAGCTGATGGCCATGGTCGACCCATGGAGCGAGGCGATGGCGGCGGTGCCGTCACCCACCGGGATGCCGCCGGACGACACCCATTCGGACCTGAAGAAACTGTTCGATGCGTGGGGCATCGAATGCGATCCGACGAAGGTGGTGGGCGATCTGACCGGCGCCTGGCGTGTTCGGTCGGATAGTGGCGGCCGACAGGGGGCGGTGAACTACGTCGCGTGGTTCAATATCCGCGACGGGATCAACCACGACGATCCGGCGACGGCGGATTTGCAGCAGGTGACGGTGGCGTCGTCGGGGTTTCTATCCAAGGCGCCGAAAGCCTCGATTGATTTCACGCCGCTGCTGACCAGCAGCGCGCAGAGCGGCCTGATTCCGCTGGATGAACTGAAGATGCCGGACCCGGCTAAGGTGCTGGCCGGGTTCAAGGTGGAGGGTGGACCGCGGGTGATCGCCGCCCGGGTGCATGGGGTGCTGAAGTCTGCGTTCTCCGGGCCGCCGCCATTGGCTGCGGGGCAGAAACGGCCGGCGAATTTCCCGGCTTACGAGGCGCACACGGACGGGGCGGCCAACATGGTGGTGGTGGCTGACTCCGACATCCTGGACGATCGGTTCTGGGTGCATATGTCGGACTTCTTCGGACAGCGGACGGCGACGCCGTTTTCCGACAATGGGCCGTTCGTCGCCAACCTGGTCGGCACGCTGGCCGGCGGCGATGCGCTGATCGGGCTGCGGGCGCGGGGCGACACCAACCGGCCGTTCACGCTTGTGGCTGCAATGCAGAACCGCGCGGAAGCGAAATTCCGCCAGACCCAGCAGGCGTTGCAGCAGCATCTGGACGATGTGGAGAAGCAGCTCCGCACCTTGCGGTCCGGCGGGATGCAGTCGGGCGACAAAGCCAAGACGGATGCCGTGATCACGCCGCAACAGAGTGCCGCGATCGACGCCGCCCGGCGCGACGTGTTGCAGACCCGGCGGAAACTGCGGGCGGTGCAGTTGGAGCTGAACCGTGACATCTCCACCCTGGAAGATGAGATGCGGGTGTTCACCATCGTGCTGGTGCCCGCGCTGCTGGCGGCGTTGGCGATCGCCATGGGTATCGTGCAGCGACGCCGGCGGGCGAGGGCCAGGTCATGAGGGTGCGGACGGTTGGGCTGCTGGTGGCGCTGGCAGTCATCGCCATCGTCGGCGGATGGTATTTCGGTTCGGCCACGATGCCTGGCGAGCAGACGACGGTGGCAAGAGGGAAGCTGATGTTCCCCGGCCTGACCCCGGAACTGCCGCAGGTCGCCCGTATCGAGATCACCCATCAGGGGAAGCAGACGGTTATCGAGAAGCGGGCGGATGGCGGCTGGGGCGTCGCATCCATGCACGATTACCCGGTGCAGGAAGCCAAGCTGCGCGGCCTGCTGACGGGTTTGACGGAACTGCGGCTGGCGGAACCCAGGACCAAAGACCCCTCGGAGTTCAGCCGGCTGGGGGTGGATGACGCGACCGGGGCCAATTCCAGCGCCGATCTGCTGCGGTTGGTGGATGCGGCAGGCAAGCCGATCGTGGCGATGATCGCCGGGCACCGGCGGGTGCGCAGCCAGGCGAACGTGCCGGATGAGATCTATGTTCGCAGGCCGGGGGAGAACCAGTCGTGGCTCGCCGAGGGTGAATTGCAGGTCGACGCGGATGCCTCCCTGTGGCTGGACCGGACGGTGATGAATATCGGGCATGAGCGGATCGCCTCGGTGACGGTGGGCGACCAGGCGCTGGTGTTCGGGCGGCAGCCGGGTGGAAAACTTACGCTGACCCAGCCGGCAGACCATCCGAAGCTGGAGGACTATAAGGTCGATGATGTGGCCCGAGCGCTTGAATTGCTGACATTTGAGGAGGTTAAGGCCAATGCCGATGCGCCCGGAGCGGATGCGCCCGTGGGTCACGCGGTATTCACGACCAGTGATGGGCTTGCGGTGACGGTCTCGGTGTTCCACGCTGGCAAGGATGTGTGGGCGCGGTTCGCGGCGTCCGCTGCGTCCGACAAGGCGAAGGCCGAGGCGGCGGCGTTGAACGGACGGCTGGCGGGATGGACGTATCAGATCGGGTCCTGGAAGGAGAAATCGCTGGTGCCCACGATGGACGATCTGAAGGCGGCGGCACCCGCGCATCCGGCCTCTTCTCCCGCGGCGACGAAATGAGCGATCGCGAGTATCCGGCCCGGCCGTTCGTCGGGATCGGGATCGTGGTGATCAAGGGCGATTGCGTCCTGCTGTGCCAACGGGGCAAGCCGCCCAACCTGGGGAGTTGGACGCTGCCCGGCGGCGCGCAGGACATTGGCGAGACGTGCGAGGACGCCGCTCGGCGTGAACTGATGGAAGAATGCGGGCTGGTGGTCGGCGAACTGCATTTCTGCGCGCATGTCGATACGATCCGCCGGGATGAGGATGGGCGGGTGCGGTTCCACTACACGATCCTGGATTTCGCGGCGCGATGGGTGGCGGGTGATCCGGTGGCGGCGACCGATGTGACGGCGGCGATCTGGGCGCCGATGGATGCGCTGGAACCGTACGGGCTGTGGTCGGAGGCGCACCGGATCATCGGGATCGCCCGGCGCCTGGTGGGGTGAGAGTTCGGGTGGGGTGTGGTATGCGAGGTCGCGGGGGACATGTCGCTCGTTACGATAGCGCCCCCCGAAGTCCAGGCTGCAACGGCCCAAACGCACAGAGAAGCATCGGGAAGGCCTCGAATAGCAGGTCGTTCCGTTCCGCCCCTACCACGTCACGAACATGATCACCACGGCGACAGTCATCACGGCGGTGCATAGCCACCCCATCGCGCACAACACGCGCGGCAGGGTGAATTGTCCCATTACCTTCGGCGTCATCGCCATGGTCATGATCATGGCCATCAGCGGGACCGCGACGACACCGTTGATCACCGCCGCCCAGAACAGCGCCTTGACCGGGTCCAGGCCGATGAAGTTGACGGCGATACCGATCAGCGTCGCCACCGCGATGGTGGCGTAGAACGCCCTGGCGTCCAGCGGCTGGCGGTCGAGGCCTGTCGGCCAGTCGAGGGCCTCACCCAGCGCATAGGCGCACGACCCCGCCAGCACCGGGATCGCCAGCAGGCCGATGCCGATGATGCCGATGGAGAAGACCCAGAAGGTCAATGGGCCGGCGATCGGCCTCAGCGCTTCCGCCGCCTGTGCCGACGTCTGGATATTGGTGATGCCGTGTGCGTTCAGTGTCGCGGCGGTGGTTATGATGATGAACAGGCTGATCAGGTTGGAGTATCCCATCCCGACGAAGGTATCGAGGCGGATGCGTCCGATCTGGGCTTTTGCCTGCTCCGGTGCTTCCAGCAATGGCTTGCCGAACGGATCGATCCGTTCATCCTCGGCTTCCTGGGAAGACTGCCAGAAGAAGCAGTACGGCGTGATGGTGGTGCCGAGGACCGCGACGATGGCGACGACATAGTCGGTATCGAGGCGGAATGTCGGGATGAGGGTATCGCGTGCCACCAGTGCCCAGGGTGTGTCCACCACCAGTGCGGTCGCGACGTAGGCGAGCAGAAAGGCGGAACTCCATTTCAGCAGGACGACATAGCGTTCGTAACGGGAGAACGTCTCCAACGCGACGCAGCCGATCGCGAACCCGACGACGTAAAGATGCGGCGGGCCGCCGATCAGCAGGGTCAGTGCCTCACCCATGGCTCCCAGGTCGGCACCCAGGTTGATGATGTTGGCGACCAGCAGCAGCGCGACGATCGCGCGCAGGAGCGGCTTCGGGTAGTGCTGCCGGAGGTTGCCGGCGATGCCTTGTCCGGTCACGCGGCCGATGCGCCCGCTGATCTCCTGGATCGCTGCCATCAGCGGGAAGGTGAACAGCATGACCCAGCACATCGCGAAGCCGAATTGCGCGCCGGCCTGGGAATAGGTGGCGATGCCGGACGGGTCGTCGTCGGAGGCACCGGTGATGAGGCCGGGACCGAGCGCGGCCCACAGCCCTTTGCCGGGGGGTTTGCGCGGGGCTCGCAACACGGCGATCCGGCGGGCCAGGATCGCGTGGGTGAGGTGGCGGGGATGGTTGCTTCGCATGGGGCCGGGTTTTCCGCCTGAGCATCGTTCCGTTATTCCGACCTATCACACGGGCTGCGATGCCGGCACAATCGCGCCCGAGGGCAGAGCAGAGGGACGACCGTGAAACCAGCCAGCAGCGACGGCGCGATGCGTATTCAGGCGATCCTGGGGGATGGTTTCCGCGTTCTGGAGTTCGATCAGAGTACGCACTCGTCCGCCGAGGCTGCGACGGCGATCGGCTGTGACGTGGCGCAGATCGCCAAGTCGATGCTGTTCAAGGCGGCGGACGGGACGCCGGTGCTGGTGGTGGCATCGGGAACCAACCGGGTGGATGAGAAGAAGGTCGCCGATCTGCTTGGGCAGAAGATCAGCCGGGCGGATGCGGGATACGTGCTGGAGCGGACCGGTTTCGCGGTGGGGGGTGTGCCGCCGGTCGGGCATGCGACACCGCCGATGGTTTTCCTGGATCGCGATTTGCAGGGGTATTCGCGAATATGGGCGGCGGCGGGGTCGCCGAATGCGGTGTTTGCGCTGTCTCCGGATGATCTGGTGCGGTTGACCGAGGCGGGTTTTGCTGATGTGGCGAAGGCCGGGTGATCGTTGATGCCGGTCGTGCGCGGGTCCCGATTGGTCGTGATTGGTCGCGAGGGGCGTTGGGTAACGTTTTCTTAAGACCTGGGTGTCAATGTGGTGGGCATGAGTTTGGCTCCATCCAAGGCGCAGAAGACCACGACCGGCCCGCCGAAGAAGTCCGGCAAGCGCAAGCTGATCCTGATTGCCGCGCCGGTTCTGCTGATCCTGACGGGTGCCGGTCTTTGGTTCAGCGGCGTCCTGCCGCGTCTGCTGGGGATGAACCACGGTGGGAAGCAGGTGGTGGAGGCGCCCAAGCCGGTGCCGCCGCGTTATGTCGACATCCCGCAGATGATCGACAATCTGAGCGATCCGTCCACGCCGCATTACGTCAAGCTGGACGCCAGGGTGGTGGTGCCGAAGCCCGACGATGTCGCGCAGGTGATGGCGGCGATGCCTCGGCTGCAGGATCTGCTGACCACCTATCTGCGCGATATGAGGATCGAGGAACTGCACAATACGGCGGACACCGACCGGTTGCGGGCGGAGCTGGTGGTGCGGGCCAACGCCGCCGTCGCGCCGGCGAAGATCAGCGATGTCCTGTTCATCGAGCTGCTGTCGCAATGATCGGACTGCTGCGGAAATAGCCGTTGTAAGCGCTCAGGCGGGACCAGATACGGCGCTCAACGCCACATCTTCGTGCCATCGAGGTGCCCGTATGCGGGCTGGCGGACTGCGTCGGTCCGTGCGAGTCCCTCAATCGGGCCGCCGTTGCCGGCGGACCGGTGACCGGCGTTTACTTCCACGTGGGGAAACCCTGGAGGAGCGGACGATGGACGGGCTGAGGAGTTTGGTGCGGAGCGGGTTGATGCGGCCTGAGCCGTGTTGTCCGGGCGAGCGGCCCGAGCCCGGTTTCAGGCGAGACGACCGTGCTTTCAGGCGTGGGTCGCCGGCACTGACGTCCGGCGCCGTGGCGGCGTCGCGGTTCCGGGAATGCGCCTCATGGACGCTCTCGTTCATTGCTCCCGTTCATTGCGTGTGCGTGATTTGAGAATGCCGCGTGCTGCCCACCCGCCGCTGACGCTGACGAAGGCCGACGCCAGGCGGATATGGCTTGGGGCGCAACGGTTGGATGAAGCCGCGCCGTTCGGGGACGGGGCGGAAGCGGTGTCGCGGGCGGTCGATCACCTCGGCTATGTGCAGATCGATACGATCAACGTGATCGAGCGTTGCCATCACCACATCCTGTGGACTCGGATTCCGGGGTATCGCCGGCAGCATCTGCATCAGGCACTGTCGGTGGACAAGACCATCTTCGAATACTGGACACATGCGCTGTCCTATGTGCCGGCCAAGGATGTCCGGTTCTTTTTTCCGGCGATGAAGCTGCATCGGCAGTCGGCGGAGACCCGGTTCCGTTCGGTCAGCCAGGATGACCTGCGCAGGGTCCTGACGCTGATCCGCAGCGACGGCGCGTTGACGATCCGTGACTTCGATGACGAGGTGCTGGTCGAAAAGGAGCATGCCTGGGCCAGCCGGAAACCGTCGAAGCGGGTGTTGCAACGGGCGTTCTACCGGGGTGATCTGACCGTCAGCGCGCGATCCGGCATGGTGAAGACGTATGAACTGATGGACCGGCATTTTGGCTGGGACAGGCGGCCGGCCGCGGCCTCCGAACCGCAGGTGCTGGGCTACCTGCTGGATCGGGCGTTGCGGTCGCAGGGTGTGGTGAGCCTCGATTCGATCTGCCATCTGGATGCGCCTCGGAAAGCCGCGATCCGGCGGCTGATCGACGCCAGGGTGCGTCATAAGACGTTGCTGCCGGCGGCGATCGAGGGGGCCGGGAAACTGGAGCACTGGGTGCGGCCCGAAGTGTTTGGGGAGACGCCGACATCCGATGCAGGGATGGTTCACCTGCTGTCGCCGTTCGATCCGTTGATCATCCAGCGGAAACGGTTGCAGTTGTTCTTTGATTATGGCCACCGCTTCGAGGCTTACGTTCCCAAAGAGAAACGGCTTCTGGGGTATTTCGCGTTGCCCGTGCTGGATGGCAGCGAGATCATTGCCGCGATCGATCTGAAAGCGGATCGAGAGGCTCGGAAACTGCTTGTCCAGCAGTGGACCTGGGTGGGTCGGGGTTCGGTCAGGTCACACAAGGCTCGTGTCGAGGAGGCGTTGCATCGTTTCGCGGGGTTTCAGTTCGATAAGCAGTTGTAGCGGGGGCGATATCATTCCGCCGCGACGTCCACTCGCATCGTCAGCCGCCGCAGTGTTCGGTCGATCCATTGCGCGGTCAGTTTTTCCTGCGTTCCGTTCTGGCCCAGGCGTTCGTGCAATGCGGGGAAATCCACCCGATCCAGCGCCTGGTCCTGATTGAAGCAGGAGAAGACCACCGTCCGCTCGCCTGTCTCGGGATCGATCCGCGGTTGCAGGCATTGGGCGCAGACCTCCTTCATCATGCACTGCATGGGGGAGTTGATCGATCCGATCGCGCCGTGTCCAGGCTTCAGGTATGGCGCCAACACGCCATGCCGAGCGGCGCCGACGGCTTGCATCATGCGGTCGGAACCGATGACGATCATGTGGTCGGCGTCGGCGAGGGGGACCGCCTGGTCGCCCAGCGCGCCGGACCCGTAGGCCGCCATTGCCTGCACGATATTGCCGACGAACGTCTTGTCTTGTGGCCGTTCCGGGTTCGAGGCGAAGCCAGGCGCTTCATCGCAGCACCAGATGATGACATCGGCGGCGCGCTCGATTTCCGGCACCTTGTAGCGGTCTCGGATTGCCTTGTAGCCGGCGAAGTAGATCACTTTCGACCCAGCCGCGCGGGTGGCCGCACCGATGGAGAACAGCACCGCATTGCCCAGGCCGCCGCCGACCAGTGCGACGGTGCCGCTGGCATGGATCTCGGTCGGGCTGCCGGTCGGTCCCATCAGGATCACCGGCTCACCTGGCCGGAGCACCGCGCAGAGGTCGGAACTGCCGCCCATTTCCAGCACGATGACGCTGACCAGGCCGGCTTTGGGTTCGGTCCAGGCGCCGGTCATTGCCAGGCCTTCCATGTTCAGCAGGGTGCGGCCGATGCCTGGCTCGTCGTCGTATGCGGCCAGGACCTCGAAGTTCTGCAGCCGATAAAACTGGCCGGGTTGGAAGGCGCGGGCGGCGGCGGGTGCGCGTATGACCACTTCGATGATCGTCGGGGTCAGACGGTGGACCGCATGGACCGTCGCGGTCAGGCTGTCGCGCGCGGCTGCGATCAGCGCTGGCCCAGTCACCGGCGTGGCCGGTTGTGCCGCCAAGGCGCGGGAGACGACGGGATAGCCGCGCTTCGCGCCACCCATCGCCTTGACCACGTTGCCGAAGAAGCTGGGGTGCAGGTCGCCGAAGAAGCTGATGAAGCGGCCGTTCTCGGCCCGATGCATCAGGACGTGGGCCTGATCCGGTTTCGCCAGGCCGCGAACCGGTTCGACCTTCGCGCCGTTTTCGTCGATCGCCTGGAAGTAGCGGCCGTCCAGTTGGATCCGATGATCCTCACGCGCCAGAACGGTGTTGGGCTGGGTTCCCGCGGCGACCAGGATCGCGCGCGCCGGCAATGTCGCTTCGCTGCCGTCGGCGCGCTTCACCCGCAGCCCCGCCGCATGGCCGAACGGATCGGTTTCCACCGCTATGGGGGTCAGACCCTCGGCGAAGCGAACCGCTTCTTCCAGTGCCTTGGCCACTTCCTCATGGTTCAGCGTGTAGGATGGGCTGTCCACCAGGCGGCGGCGATAGGCGATGGTCGCGCCGCCCCAGCGATCCAGCAGGGCGGCCAGGGCCGGGGCGCGATTCTCCGCCGCGGCGGCCTCCCGCTCCGCGCGGATGGCGGCGGCATGGACCAGGAATTCGTCGGCGGTTTCGGCTTCTTCCGGCGTCCAGCGGGCACGCACGGCGGTTTCGCCCTTGTCCGCCGTAAGGACCCGGTAGCGCAGGGCGAATTTCTCCACCTGCCGGACGTAATAGGCGAGGCTCTCGGTCGCGGTGTCGATGGCCGTCAGGCCGCCGCCGATGACCACCACGGGCAGGCGAAGCTGCAGGTTGGCGATGGAGGATTGTTTCGCCGCGCCGGTGAGTTGCAGCGCCATCAGGAA
>DATAZJ010000074.1:0-18458 GCA_036272115.1 Rhodopila sp.
GCAGGATTTGCAGCCGCCCCCCCGAGGTCAGCCCATTCAGATCGATCAGCACATCGATCTCGTCCGCTCGGATACGCCGCGCTGCCGCCTCATCGGACAGCGCCCGCACGGAGGTGTAATGATCGAAGGCACCGACAACCCGGTCACGGATCGGACTGCCGTCATCCGGACTGGCACAATAGCCATACACCTCGAACCGCGACCGATCGTGCCGCTCGAACAGTTCGGCGATCAAGTAGCTCATCGCATGGCTACAGAAATCCGACGACAGGTAGCCGATCCGAAAACGATCATGCCGATAACCGCCCACCGGCGCCAAAGCCGGCTTCGGCAGTGTCTTCCGGACGACCCATCCCGCGGCAATGGCACATTGCGTCGGCACGTCATCGGTCAGCGCCAAAGCTGCCAGTGGGCCGGCCTGCGCGATCAGGTCATGTCGCGTCAAACCCGGAATGGTTTCCGCCAGCACCGGCCATTGGCACATCTTCTGCCGCAGATGCAGCCAGTGCTGCACCGCATCCGGCTGGTCGTGCCGGGTCAGCAGGCTGGCGCGCAGCGCGTCCGCCGCCCCCGCCAGGTCGCCCAATTGCTCCAGCAGGCGGCCGCGCTGGTTCAGCAGCACGACGCGAGACTCGTCCGATTGCAGCGCCTCCGCCCAGACCTGAAGCGCGCCCGCCGGGGCGCCCTGGCGTTCCAGTTGCAGCCCCAGATTGATGGCGGCGGGCGCGAACCCCGGCCGCACCACCAAAGCCGCCCGATACGCCGCGAGCGCCCCCGCCACATCCCCCGCATGCCCAAGTTCGGTGGCCAAATTGAACCAGGCGACATGTAGATCGCGCGCATGTGGCGCCTGGGCGTCGATCCAGGCCGCGTAAAGCGCCACCACCATCGGCAGGCCACGGCCCGAACCGATCGCCTCGGCGGCGGCAATCACGTCGCTAAATGGAGCGGTCGCAAGCCGCGGGTCCGAGGATACCATATCATGCCTGCCAAATCGTCTGGCGGCATGCAAGCACGGCGATTGCTAAGATTGGGTTAACGACCCCAACACCGGCCCGCGGCTAATCGCACGGACGAACCCACGAAAGCGCTAGTATCGCGCATCAGAGAAGCGCGATACGTCGCAGGTTTGTTTGAGTGACCGATTCACGCGGGAAATCGCGGCCACTTCGAGACCCGCGCTTTACCGCGATCGGGCACTAATGGTTCAAATCAGACGGATAGTGCCGTCCAACTTGAACCACCAGCCTTTGATTTCGTGGCCCGATCCAACTCCAAACCCAACGAATTCCGGATGCCGCGGCACGGCACGTCTCCGTGGCCCCCAGTGGCTCTCGTTTTTTCCTCGTGATGAAAATGAAGAAAGAGCCGACGAACACAAGCCATCCGCCGTCCCCCCGCCCAACAGCCCATAAGCGACGCCCCTCACAACGTCTTCAAATACTCCAACAACGCCTTCTTCTGCCCGTCCGTCAGCGTCGTCGTGCCGAACTCATGACCGCAATTGCTGTCCCCCGAAGTCCGCTGGTCGCACCCCGTCGTCTTCAGCGTATATTTGAACGCCGTCTGATCAGCCGCGAGCCCGACATTCGCCGGATCGTAAGCCGGCCCGACCATGAACGATTTCGGCCGGTCCACCGCCGGCTTCAGCAGATCGGCCAGGGTCGGCACCGACCCGTTGTGCAGATACGGCGCCGCCGCCCAGATCCCATACAAAACCCGAGATTCATACTTGAACGGCCCTCCACTCGTGGCCAGCCTGTCCTGGTTGACGAACGCGAGCTTCAATTCCTGCGACCGAGCGGACTGCACATGAACGCCTGCCGTCACCAAATCCGAACGCCTTCCGGTGTCCGCCGTGTTCGGCTCCCTCACCTGGTCGGCGACATTCACGATCCGCTGCAAGATCGTCCCGGTCACCGAAAGCCCAAGCACCGAGAACGCACTGTCTACCGGCTTCAACGGGCTGGTCAGCAACGGGATCGAGGCACCGTTCAGCACCCCGGTATCGACCTGCCAGCCAGGCCAGGCCGGATCGCCTGGCACGCCCAGCATTGTCCACTCCCGATTGTCGGTGCCGACATCCTGGATCGGCGTCTTCCATGTGGAGACAAGGCCGCGGAACGCACCCGGCTTCTCACCGTGACAGTCAACGCAGCCGCCCTTCGCCGCCGGCCAGTTAAAGATCGCCTCACCCTCCTTCACCAGGGCCGGGTCGGTCGGCCACGGATACTTGGGCGGTCCCAGCAGGGTAATAAGCTGCTCCAAAGCCAGCAGCCCCACGGTGTCCGACGAATTGACCGACGTATAATCGATCTTCAGGTGCGGATACTTGACCGCATCCTTGCTCGGGTGGAACAAAGCGAACACGCCCATGACTTCCCCGGTGTTGCGGGCCAGCCCCAGCAACGCATCGCCGTTCGCCGCGAAGCCCGGCCACTGGGTGAAATCCTGCCGCGATGCGTTCCACAGGAAGGGATAGCGCACCGGCGCATCCGAGGTCTTGATGTTGTCCGGAATCGTATGGTCCGGCGTCGTACCGATATCCAGACCGTTCAGCCGATCGAAGATCATGCCCACCGCATCCAGACGAGCCGGACCCCACGGGTTGCTCGCCGGTAAAGCCTTCTGTATCAGCAGATCGTACGGCGTAAACCACGCCTGGACATCGTCATGCAGCTTCCGCACGTCGCCATCCGAAGGATGCCCGCCCAGCACGTCGACCGCGAATGTCTGGAACGACGCCGGATCAGCCAGCAGATGCGCCATCGAAGTATCCAGATCCGTCAGGAATGTCTGGAAGTCGGAGATCGCAGGCCCGCCGTCGATCCGATAGCTGACCGTGCCGACATCGATCTGCCGCGTATGGCAGGCGGCACAGTTCATCCCGACCCACTTGTCGTTGTCAGGCCCGTTCGTGGTGAACCCCACCGGCAAATCCGACGCCGGCGCGTCATAGTTGCGCAAATAGCCATACCGGCCCAACCGCCCGGCCAGAAACGCCGTCCCATCCGGCCGCTTCAACGCCCGGAACCAATCCAGCGGCATCAACCGCGACCCCTGGTCCACGGTATAATAAGCCGCTCGGGTCAGCCCCGACCAATTAGGCCCCTGATTGAGCGTAACAGGCTGCCCGGGTTGCGGAGGCGCCGGCGCGCAACCAAATGGCAACAAAGCGGTCGCGGCGAGCAACAGAAGTCGTTTCACCGACTACTCCCCCAAGGCACAAGTATTCATCGATACTGTCTGGGAACGCAGCTTGCCGCAAGATCAAACCGGTTACAAGTCAGAACCATCGTTCGCCCCAGGAACAACAGGCGCCCAGATAAACCGGATCATTAAATCAACGAAAGAAGAAGATTCAGACGATTCTTCCGCCCCGGGCGACCACACTCTATTCCGGCTGTGTCGCCTTGTGCGCCAGCAGTGCCATCAGCCGCCGGTCCCGCCACTCCTGCCGCACCTTCTGCATATTGGCCGGCAATTCGGCCCTTCGCGCCGCATGCAGCCGGTCAACCAGCGCCGGGTCCCAAGCCAGCGGCTTCATCTGCTCCTGCATCATCGCATACAACGGTCCGTAACGATTGCAGTAATCAGCCAGACCGTCCGGCGCGTTCAAATCGATCGTTTCCAGCGGCCCCATGAAGCTCCAGCGCAGCCCCAGACCGTGTTTCACCAGCGCATCGAGGTCACCCGGAGAGATAACATCGTCGGCCACCAGCCGGAACGCCTCCGCCAACAGCGCCCCCTGCAGCCGGTTCAGCGCAAACCCATCAACTTCCTTCTTCACCGTCGCCGGCACCTGCCCCGCTTCCACCATGATGGCGCGGGTGCGTTCGGTGACGGCCGCGTCAGTCCAAGGCGCGGGACATATCTCGACCAACGGGACCAGATACGGTGGATTCACCGGATGAGCGATCAGGCAACGATTCCGCGTCTGCAAATCGGCCGTGAACGCACTGGCCGGAATGCCGGACGACGACGACGCCAGCACCGCCTCCGGCCGGCCCATACGTTCCAGCTCAACGAATACGCCCGTCTTCACATCGGCCCGCTCCGGCCCGCATTCCTGGACATACGCGGCGTCTCGCACCGCCTCCCACAGCGACGGCATCGGCTGGATCCGAGCCATGACCGTGGCGGGTTCGTCGGCGAGCAGCCCGGCGGCCCGCAGTTCCGGCAAGCGGTCGGCGATAAAGTTCAGCGCCTGCGTGGTCTGCTGGGAGAATTGGTCCCATAACGTCACGCTGAACCCGGCCCGTGCGAACACGATGGCCCACGCTCGGCCAATCAGCCCGGCCCCGACGATGGCGACATTGGTCATGTTCGGTCCTCCTGTCGGCACCCGGAATGCCACGGCCAACCGGCGCGGGCAACCGCTTGCGCGCGCGCCGCTTCGGCGTCAGGGTCCCGCCTTTCGATTCAGAGGGGACGACGTGATGACCAACAAGAACCGAGTGGCGGTGCTGGACGACTGGCAAGGCGTGGCCCGCGGCGCCGCCGATTGGACACCGCTCCAGGCCCGCGCCGAGGTGGTATTCTTCCAGGACGCCTTCGCCGACGCCGACGACGCGGCTGCCAAGTTGGCGGATTTCGACATCGTGCTGTCGATGCGGGAAAGGACGCCGCTGCCCGGTTCCCTGATCAACCGGCTGCCGAAACTGCGGATGCTGGGCATGACCGGCGGGCGTAATGCGTCGCTGGATACACCGGCCTGCACGGCACGCGGCATTCCGGTGTGCAGCACTTCCGGCGGCACCTACAACGACTCGGCCACGGCGGAACTTGCGCTGGGACTGCTGATCGCCGCCGCCCGCGGCCTGGCTGTGGGCGATGCGAACATCCGCAACGGAAAATTCCAGATGGGCGTGCCGGTCGGGATCGGTCTGGCCGGCAAGACGCTGGGCGTCATCGGGCTGGGTCGTCTTGGCGGCTACATGACGACCTACGCCAAGGCCCTGCGCATGAACGTCATCGCCTGGAGCCAGAATCTGACCGCGGAAAAGGCCGAGGCCGCCGGCGCCAGGCTCGTCTCCAAGGACGAACTGATGTCCACGGCCGATGCGATCAGCATCCACATGGTGCTGTCCGACCGCAGCCGCGGCCTGGTCGGCAAGGCAGACATCGCGCGGATGAAACCGGGCGCGATCCTGGTCAACACCTCGCGCGGCCCGATCGTCGATGAGGCGGCCATGCTGGAGGCCCTGCATGCCAACAAGATCGTTGCCGCATTGGACGTGTTCGACCGCGAGCCCCTGCCGGTCGACCACCCCATCCGCAAGGCGCCGAACACCGTGCTGGCTCCGCATCTGGGCTACTGCGTGAAGGAGACCTGGGACGGATTCTACCCGCAGATGATCGAGAACGCGCTGGCATTCATGGATGGAAAGCCGGTCCGCGTCACCAATCCGGACGCCCTGAAGAAGTAGTCGCGACGCAGCGCGGGCGGTGACAAACCGTCCCGCCCGCCCGCCCGCCCGCCCACCCGCCCGTCCGCTGAACGATGCGCAAGAGCAAGTGCTTCGAGCAGGGCATGGTAGCCAGATCATTGCCGCCGAATACATCTGCTGGACCGCTGCATAGTGCGGAACCAGATGGAAAATGCGGAACGTGGAGCTGATTATCCGGTCATTCGGCGGCATTGATATCCTGCCAGGGACGCTTAGGCTGATCCAGATCACATTGGGAGCGGACCATGCAGGCCAATCGCGTCGTCGTCTCCGGTGGTCTGGTGCTGGCGCACGGCGAAACCGGCGCCCGTGCGGCGGATATCGTGCTGGAGGGCGACAGCATCGCCGCCATCGTGCCGACCGGCAGTGCCGAAGAGCCGCAGCTTATCGATGCCACGGGGCGGTTGATCATTCCGGGTCTGGTCAATGCGCATACGCATGGACACGGCGGGTTGGCGAAAGGGATCGGTGATCACTGGTCGCTGGAACTGCTGCTGAATGCCGGTCCGTGGATCAACGGCGGACGCACTGGGGACGACCGCTATCTCTCTACCCTGCTGACGGCGGTCGAGATGATCCGCAAGGGATGCACCGCCTGCTACGACCTGTCGGCGATGCTGCCGGTGCCCAGTGTCGAGGCGCTGCACGATGTGGCGCGGGCGTATGCCGATGTGGGGATGCGAGCGGTGATTTCGCCGATGATTGCGGATCGCACGTTCTATCAGGCTATTCCCGGGCTGTTGGACGCGTTTCCGGCGGAGTTGCGGTCGTTGGCCGCGGCGATGCGGTCCGCATCGGCCGAAGCGATCCTGGCGCCGATCCGGACGGCGGCGAAGGAATGGCCGTATCCGGACGACCAGATCCGGCTGGGGATCGCGCCGACGATTCCGCTGCATTGTTCGGATACGTTCATGCAGGGCTGCCGCGATCTGGCGGCGGAATTCGGCCTGCCGGTGCAGACCCATCTGGCGGAATCGGCGGTGCAGCGGGAAGGGGCGATGCGGCATTATGGCATGACGCTGACCGCGCATCTCGAGCGGATGGGGTTACTCGGGTCAAGGTTCAGCGGGGCGCATGCGATCTGGTTGGATGACTCCGAAATCGCGTTGATCGCCCGGCATGGCGGTGCGCTGGCGCACAACCCCGGATCGAACCTGCGGCTCGGCAACGGCATCGCCGACATGCGGCGGGCGATCGCCGGCGGGGTGGCGGTCGGGGTGGGGACGGACGGGTCTTCATCCTCCGACAACCAGAACATGTTCGAGGCGACACGACTGGCCGCCTATGTGTCCCGTGTGTTCGACCGGCCGCCGGAGGACTGGATCGGTGCCGCAGAGGCCTTGCGGATGGCGACCGAAGGCAGCGCGGCGGTGCTCGGCATGGGGGGACTCATCGGACGGATCGCGCCGGGCTTCAAGGCGGACCTGGTGTTTCTCGACCTGGATCACGTGAACCTGGTGCCGCTGAACGACGCGGTGAACCAGTTGGTGAACACCGAGGACGGGGCCGCCGTCCGCGATGTGATGATCGGCGGCCGGTTCGTGCTGCGGGATGGCGTACTGCCGGGGCTGGACTGGCCGTCCTTGGCGTCTCGGGCTCGGGATGCGGCGGTTCGGCTGCGCGAGGCGAACGCCGGCGCTCGCCAGGCGGCGGAACGGCTTGCGCCGGTGGTCAGCCATTTTTGTGTGGGACTCGGCCGTTGTGCACATGATCTGCCGCGCAAGCTGTCGGCGGAGCGGGTGAATCCGTAGCCGGACGCCGGGTCTGTAAGGGGAATGTTAACCTTGTGGCTCGTAAAGGGGGTTTGAGTTAGAATTGGAGTCTTGGAAAGGATTGGGTCGATGGCAGGTTCGGTGAACAAGGTGATTCTGGTGGGGAATCTGGGGAAGGACCCGGAGGTGCGCTCCACGCAGGATGGCAGCAAGATCGTCAACCTTACGCTGGCGACGAGCGAGACGTGGAACGACCGGGCGTCGGGTGAGCGCAAGGAAAAGACCGAGTGGCACCGGGTGGTGATCTTCAACGACCGCACTGCCGATGTGGCCGAGAAATACCTGAAGAAGGGCGCCAAGATTTACGTGGAGGGGTCGCTGCAAACCCGGAAATGGACGGATCAGGGTGGTCAGGAACGCTATACCACCGAAGTGGTGATCGGCCGGTTTAACGGCGCGCTGACCATGCTGGATACGCGTTCGGGCGGCGGCGGTGATGGCGGCGGCTACTCCGAAGGCGGGTCGGTTGGCGGCGGCGGCGGGTATGCCCCGCGTGAGCGCGCGCCGACGGGGGCTTCCCGGCCGTCGGGCGCGGCGCGCGGTGGGGCGGGCACGCCGTCCTGGGATGCGCCGAAGGGCGGCGATCTGGATGATGAGATTCCGTTCTAACTGTCTGAGGCTCAGGTCCAGCGGCGCCATAGGTCGCGTAGCTTCCAGCGGATGCGGCTGTAATCGGTGACGGCGCGTGTGCTGGTCAACGCCTGGTACATGCGGATTTTGTCTTCGGTGTAGGGCCAGTCGTTGTGGCGCAGGACCGGACCGTTCTCGATGTAGCCCGCGGGACGCCAAGGCGGCGGTATTCCGCCGACTGGAAGGAGTCGGTGCCGCCGATGGAGCGCGGATAGTTATCCTGTAGCCGCATCTGGCGGAATATCCACGGACGCACCATGACGGCCGGCGGCATCATACCGCATCCATCGCTAACGAAGTGACATATTTCCGGCAAGAAAACTACCCGCCAAAACGGAAACGAGACACGTCGGGGACCTTCGCAGTGCGGACTCTTGGTGGGAGAGTGAACGCTTGAACCATGGGAATTGTCGATGCCGCTGACTGGGGTGAAGGTCCTGGACCTGACACGGGTTCTATCCGGCCCGTTCTGTACCGCGCTGCTGGGCGATATGGGGGCCGATGTCATCAAGGTGGAGGCGCCGGAGGGCGACTCCGTGCGCGGCCAGGGGGCGATCAAGGATGGCCTATCCTGGTATTTCGCACAGTTCAACCGCAACAAACGTTCGATCCGGCTCGATCTGCGCAAACCGGAGGCGAAAGCGATCCTGGCACGCCTGATCGAACGATCGGATGTGCTGGTGGAGAACTTTCGGCCCGGCGTATTGGACCGGCTGGGCTTCGACGATGCACGACTGAAAGCACTGCGCCCCTCGCTGGTGGTGTGTTCGATCAACGGGTTCGGCAGCACCGGGCCCTATAAGGACCGGCCGGCATTCGATTTCATTGCCCAGGCGATGAGCGGCTTCATGAGCGTTAACGGCCACGCCGACGATCCACCGCTGCGGTCGGGATTGCCGATCAGCGACCTGATCGCCGGCCTGTACGCGGCTTTGAGCATCGCCGCCGCGGTGCCGCATGCTCGGTCGACCGGCCAAGGGCAGCGAGCTGAAGTCAGCCTGACCAACGGGCTGGTCAGCCTGCTGGCCTATATCGCGACAAACTACTTCGCCACCGGGTCGGTGCCGCCTCGCAGCGGCAACGACCATCCGATCGCGGCGCCGTATGGGCTGTTTCCCACCCGGGACGGACAGATTGCGCTGGCACCGGCGGATGATGCGTTTTTCCGACGGCTGGCGGATGCGTTGGGGGAGCCGGGGTTGAAGGATGATCCGCTCTACGCGACCCAATCGGTTCGGGTGGCGAACCGGGATCGGATCAACGCGATCGTCGGGGGGAAGCTGGCGGGGAACACGACGGCGCATTGGGTGGAGGTGCTGAACAAGGCGGGTGTTCCATGCGGGCCGGTCAACAGCATTGCGGAGGTGTTCCAGGACCCGCAGATCCTGGCGCAGGGCATGGTCATGGACATCGAGCATCCCGGCTACGGAATCGTCCGGTCGCTGGGGTTTCCGATAAAATTCTCCGATCGTCCGTGTCAGGTGCGGCGTCCGGCCCCCAGACTGGGCGAACATTCGAATGAGGTGTTGGCGGAACTCGGTTACGCGGCGGAGGACAGGGACGTGTTGCGGCGGGACGGGGTGATCTGACGCTGCGGGTGTTCAAATCCATTTACGCCAGCGAAACACGGCAAGCGGGATGAGGGTGGTCAGGATGATCAGCCCCCAACCCCATTCGTAGCCCCAGGCCCAGTCGTATTCAGGGATATTCTTGAAATTCATGCCGTACACGCCGGCGATCAGCACCGGCGGGATGCCGACGACCGAGGCGATCGCCATCACCTTCATGACGTTGTTCTGGGCGATATTGATGAAGCCCAATGTCGCGTCGAGCAGGAATTGCAGCTTGTCGTTCAGGTGTGTATCGAAGTCGCTGACCGAAGCGATATCCTGCCGCAAGGTCGTCAACCTGGGCAGCAGCGCTTTGGGCAGCCAGTCCGCCGCCGTGGTCTCGACGTAGGGTACAATCCTGGCCGCGCCGACCTGGGTGTCCCGGACATGTGAAATCAGGTCGCCGATCCGCCCAAGCTGCCCCAACGTCCGGCGCAGCGTGGCATCTTCTCCCTTCCGCCCACCCTCCTGCTTCACGCCCATGGCGAAAATCGCATGAGAAATGATATCGAGGTCGGCCCGCACTTTCTCGAGCACGTCCGCCTGCCGATCGACAAGCGCCTCCAGCAAGCCGACAAATATCTCCGCGCTGCATCCCGCCGTCGCAGACCCGCGGGGGAGATGTTCAGCGTAAGCATCGAATATCTGGCTGGGAGAAAACCGGATGGTGATCAGCCGGTCAGGCGACAGCACAAACCCCGCCGCAACACCACGCGGACCGTCATCAACCATCTGCACCAGCGGCATGCTGAGATAAAGTGTGCCATCGCGGCTGGACATACGGCTGGACGACTCGATCTCACTGAGATCGGCTTCTGATGGGATCGTCAGTCCCGTCGCCCGTTGCACCCGGTCGATTTCATCCGGTCCGGCGCTGCGCAGGTCGATCCAGATCGCGTGTTGCAACGCATCGACGGACCCGGTGTCGGCCAGGCGATCCAGCCGGCCATTCCCGCAGGCAAATGCACTGATCATCGCGAACCTTTTCCATCACAGATCGGTTTCGAACGCCGGGACGGATTCCCGTGACGACGAAGCCGGTTTCCAGCCGATGTTAGATGGCAGGGAATCGCTTCGCCGTCATGGTCCTTACGATGACAATCAGCAATTGTTGAAGCGTCAGTTCTTCGTCTTGTCCACCAGCGCGTTCTTGCTGATCCACGGCATCATGGCGCGCAGCTTGGCGCCCACTTCCTCGATCGGGTGCTCGCTCAGCCGACGGCGCGTCGCCTTGAAGCTGGACTGGTTCACCTTATTCTCCAGCATCCAGTCGCGGGCGAAACGGCCGGACTGGATATCCGCCAGCACACGCTTCATCTCGGCCTTGGTTTCGGCATTGATGATGCGGGGACCGGAGACATACTCGCCATATTCGGCGGTGTTGCTGATCGAGTAGTTCATGTTGGCGATGCCGCCTTCATAAATCAGGTCGACGATCAGCTTCACTTCGTGCAGGCACTCGAAATACGCCATTTCAGGCGCGTAACCGGCTTCCACCAGTGTTTCGTAGCCGCCCTTGATCAGCTCCACCAGACCGCCGCACAGCACGACCTGCTCACCGAACAGATCGGTTTCGCATTCTTCCTTGAACGTCGTCTCGATGACGCCGGCGCGGCCGCCGCCGATGGCGCTGGCATAGGACAGCGCCACTTCCAGTGCGTTGCCGGACGGGTTCTGCGAGACCGCGACGAGGCAGGGGACACCACCGCCGCGCTGGTATTCGCTGCGCACCGTGTGGCCGGGGCCTTTCGGCGCGATCATGAACACGTCGATGTCGGAACGCGGATCGAGCAGGTTGAAGTGGACGTTCAGCCCGTGCGCGAAGGCAAGGGCGGCGCCGGGCTTCATGTTGGGACCCAGCTTGTCGCGGTACAGGTCGCCCTGGCCCTCGTCGGGGGTCAGCACCATCACCACATCGGCCCATTTGGCGGCATCGGCCGGGTCCATGACCTTCAGGCCGGCGCCTTCCGCCTTGGCGATGCCGGCGGATCCGGCGCGCAGGCCGATGGCAAGCTGCTTGACGCCGCTGTCCTTCAGGTTCAGCGCATGGGCGTGGCCCTGGCTGCCATAGCCGATGATGGCGACGTTTTTCCCCTTGATCAGGTTCACGTCGGAATCGCGGTCGTAGTAAACGCGCATGGTACTTCTTCCTCTGTCCAGTCGTTTCAGATTACGCGGGAGCCGCGGGCGATCGCGGCGATGCCACTGCGGGAGACCTCGGCCAGGCCAAGGTCGCGCATCAGTTCGATAAAGGCGTCGATCTTGTCAGTCGCGCCAGTCAACTCGAAAACGAAACTGCCCAGCGTCGTATCGACGACATGCGCTCGGAACGTATCGGCGATGCGCATCGCCTCCACGCGCTGTTCGCCGGTGCCGATAACCTTGATCAACGCCAGTTCGCGGGCGACATGCGGCCCGTCCATCGTCAGATCGGCGACACGATGCACCGGCACCAGCCGGTCGATCTGCGCCTTGATCTGCTCAATCACCATACTGGTGCCGGAGGTGACGATGTTCATCCGGCTGTACCGGCCGTCGGCGTCGACGGGAGCAACGGTCAGACTGTCGATGTTGTAGCCACGGCCGGAGAACAGGCCGACGACGCGCGCCAGAATACCTGCCTCATTGTCAACCAGGACCGATATCGTCGCGCTGCGCTGGGCCGTGTCAGTTGGGGTGGGCATCACGTCAACCATGGTGCGGGGGAAAGGATTTTCCAGCACGCGCGGGGTGATGCCCCGCGGTGACTGAAGGCGCAAGAGGCAGCGAGATCAGACCAGCGCCATGCCCGCGTCGGTGATGCCGGCGCCGGAGGCTTCATGCTCCGGCCCCAGCAGCATCTCGTTATGGGCAGCGCCGCTGGGGATCATCGGAAAGCAGTTCTCCGCCTGATCCACGGCGATGTCGGCGATCACCGCCGTTGGGCAATCCAGCATGGCGTTGATGACGTCGTCGAGCTCGTCCACCGATTGCGCCCGCATGCCGGTGGCATGGAACGCGTCGGCCAGCTTGACGAAATCGGGCAACGCGGCGGAGTAGGTTTCCGAGTAACGGCTGCCGTGCAGCAGTTCCTGCCACTGCCGCACCATGCCCATATACTGGTTGTTCAGGATGAACACTTTTACGGGTAGCCGATACTGTGCCAGCGTGCCCATTTCCTGGATGTTCATCAGGATGGAGGCCTCGCCGGCGATATCGATCACGCAGGCATCCGGATGGGCAATTTGAACCCCCATGGCGGCGGGTAGGCCGTAGCCCATGGTGCCGAGGCCGCCGGAGGTCATCCAGCGATTCGGCTTCTCGAAGTGGAAGTGCTGGGCGGCCCACATCTGGTGCTGGCCGACCTCGGTGGTGATGAACACTTCCTGGGCGCGTGCCCTGGTGATCTCGAACAGGCGCTGGATGGCGTATTGCGGCTTGATGATGCCGCCCGGCTTCATGTCCTGGGTGAATTTCAGGGAGTCCTTGCCCCGCCATCCATCGATGTGGCGCCACCAGGATGCCAATGCCGGCTTGTCGGTGGGTTCGTCGCTGGCCTGCCACGCGGCAAGCAATGCGCTGAGTGCCTTGCCGGCGTCGGCGATGATCGGGACCTCGACCGGTACGTTCTTGTTGATGGAGGACCCGTCGATATCGATGTGAATCTTCCGGGAATCCGGGCTGAACGCGTTCAGCCGCCCGGTCACCCGGTCGTCGAAGCGGGCGCCGACGGCCAGCAGCATGTCGCAGCCGTGCATCGCGAGGTTGGCCTCGTAAGTGCCGTGCATCCCCAGCATGCCGAGGAACTGCGGATCGCTCGCCGGATAGCAGCCCAGCCCCATCAGCGTATTGGTGATGGGAAAGCCGGTGAGGCGCGTCAGTTTGGTCAGCGCTTCCGCGGCAGCGGGACCGGCGTTGATGACGCCGCCGCCGGCATAGATCATCGGCCGCTTCGCCTGCTTCATCAGTGCCACGGCCTTGGCGATCTGGCCGAGGTCGGGTTCGGTGCGCGGCCGGTAGCTGGGGTGCTGGACCAGCGGCTCCGCATAGGGGGCCGGGTTGATGACGATATCCTTGGGCAGATCGATCACCACCGGAC
Organism: Rhodopila sp.; assembly: GCA_036272115.1. Classification (GTDB taxonomy): domain Bacteria; phylum Pseudomonadota; class Alphaproteobacteria; order Acetobacterales; family Acetobacteraceae; genus Rhodopila. The sequence continues at coordinate 13,541 of DATAZJ010000074.1, forward strand.
CGGGGCGGCCGCTGCGCGCGACGTAGAACCCCTCATGTACCACGCGGGCGAGGTCTTCGGCGCGCTTGACCAGATAGTTGTGCTTGGTCGCCGGGCGGGTGATGCCGGTGGTGTCGGCCTCCTGAAACGCATCGTTGCCGATCAGGTGCGTCGGCACCTGGCCGGTCAGGCAGACCACGGGGATGCTGTCCATTAGCGCATCGACCAGACCGGTCACCGCGTTGGTCGCACCGGGGCCGGAGGTGACCAGAACCACGCCCACCTTGCCGGTAGAGCGGGCATAGCCCTCGGCGGCGTGAACGGCGCCGCCCTCCTGACGGACCAGTACATGGCGAATGGAGTTCTGTTTGAACAGCGCATCATAGATCGGCAGCACGGCGCCGCCGGGATAGCCGAAAATAACCTCTACGCCCTGGTCCTTGAGGGCACGTAGAAGGATTTCTGCTCCCGACTGAGTCCATTCCGCCGACATCTGTCCGGCTCCTGTTGCTGAATAGGGGCGGACGGATAGGCTGCCTGATGGGCGGGGTCAACCCTCGTTTTCAATAAACGTGAATAAATTGGCACATTCTCTTTCCGAAAATTGCGCAATAGACGAAAACCGCGCATTTATCGTGTGTACGCGGGTCTGGGGTGCGAGTTCGTGGTGGCGAAACCAGGTTGCCTGGCGCTTGGTGTACTGGCCGGTGATCAGTTCGGTGCGACGGCCGGCGTCCTGCAGCGACAGTGTTCCGCGCAGGTAGGCAGACAATTCGGGGACGCCGTGGGCGCGCATCGCCGGCAGGCTGGGGTCCAGGTTCAGGGTCAGCAGGCTGCGCACTTCCTCCAGCGCGCCGTCGCGCAGCATGGCGTCGAAGCGGGTGGCGATGGCGGCGCGCAGGGCGTCGCGCGGCGGATCGAGCAGGATGGCGGTGAAGCGCCACGGTGCGGGGGCGCTCCGGTGATTCTGCCAGGCGGCGAGGCCGAGGCCGGTGCCGCGCCAGACCTCCCAGGCGCGGGCGATGCGCTGGCTGTCCTCCGGTTTCAGGCGGGCGGCGGTTGCGGGATCGACATGGGTCAGGCTGGCGTGCAGCGCGGCGGGGCCATGTTCGGCCAGCAGGCGGCGGGCTTCGGCTCGGGCGTCGGGGCCTGGATCGGGAATGTCGGCCAGACCGCCGGTCAGGGCGGCGAAATACATGCCGGACCCCCCGGTCAGGATCGGCAGCCGCCCGGCCGCCAGGGATTCGTCCATCGCGGACAGCGCCTGATCGCGCCACCAGGCGACGCTGCCGGCCTCGGACGCGGGGCGAACGCCGTAGAGACGGTGGGGGACCTGGGCCTCCTCATCCGGGGTGGGACGCGCGGTGAGGACTCGGAGTTCCCGGTACACCTGCATGGAGTCGGTGTTGATGATGGTGCCGCCCAGGCGTTCGGCGATGGCGATGGCCAGGGCGGATTTGCCGCTGGCCGTGGGGCCGGCGACGATCAGTGCCCTGGGCAGGGTGGTCACCGCGTGTTCGTTCGCTTGCATGGCACTCCGGGCGCTGTCAGGTTCCGGCCGACCATGACCAGTATACTCACCGTTGTTGCCCAGCGCGAGGCGACCAGTCTGACGCCCGCGCTGCTGAACCATATTCGCAACGCCGTTCGGGGCGCGCCGCCGGTCGTCCTGTCAGCCGGGGAGGCGGCGGATATCCCATTGTCGGTCCCGCTCGATCATGCCGCGCTGCGGGCGGCGCTGGGCGACAGCCCGGTCGATGCGATCGAGACCAAGTCGCGCGGGCGGCGTAAGGCGCTGCTGATCGCCGATATGGACAGCACAATCATCACCAGTGAGACGCTGGACGAGTTGGCCGGGTTCGCCGGGCTGGGCGAGAAGATCGCCGCCATCACCAAGCGGGCGATGAACGGAGAGCTGGATTTCAAGGCGGCGCTGCGTGAACGGGTGGGGATGTTGAAGGGGCTTGACCTGGGGGCGCTGGAGAAGACGTGGGAACAGGTCCGGTTGACCACGGGGGCACGGGAACTGGTGGCCACGATGCGGTCGAAGGGCGCTCTTACCGCGCTTGTTTCGGGCGGGTTCACGTTCTTTACCGGTAAGGTGGCGGCGACGCTGGGGTTCGATGTGCATCGGTCGAACGTGCTGCTCGACGACGGCGTGGCGCTGACCGGACTGGTGGCGGAACCGATTTTGGACCGTGACAGCAAGCTGGCGGCATTGAACGAACTGGCCGCAGTGCGCGGGGTCAAGTTGCATGCGACCTTGGCGGTGGGTGACGGGGCAAACGACCTGGACATGCTGCGGGCCGCCGGGTTGGGCGTGGCGTTCCACGCCAAGCCGATCGTGGCGAGGGAGGCCAAGGCCAGGGTCGACCATGCGGGCCTGCGGGCGTTGTTGTTTGCCCAGGGGTATCCGGCCTCGGCGTTCGTCGCGGAGTGAATGGGCCGCCGGTCAGGGTTTCGACGGCGACCAGTTGTAGATTCGTGCGAGCGTGTTGCCCATCAGCGCGGCCCTGTCGGTGTCCGACAGGCGGTCGGTGACGCGAAACGCTTCGACGCCCTGCCGATACGTCAGCAATCCGACCGCTCGGGTCCAGTCGGTGCCCCACATGCAGCGATTGAAACCGAAGGCGTCGAAGATGCGACCGAGCGGTTCCCACATGTCGGTGTAGGGAAAGGGTTCGTGCGACAGGGTGCAGGCACCGGAGATTTTCACCGCGATGTTGTCGTGCGCCGCCAGGGCCAACACTTTGGGCAGGTTGGCGAAGGGCTCGGCGGGGGCCGGCGGTTCGAACGGCTGTTGCAGTCCGAGGTGGTCGATGACCAGTTGGGTGTCGGGGTTGCGGGCAGCGAGTTGGCCGGCTTGCTCCAGACGGCCCCAGCACAGCAGGTTGACCGGTAAGGAATGCCGGGCGGCGGCGGCGAGGACGCGGTTCAGGCCGGGGTCGGCGGGGTCGGCCGCAACGTCGTCGCGCATCATGATCCGGATGGCGACGGTGCCCTTGGTCGCGGCCCACTCGGCGATCGTGTCGGCCACGCCGGCATCGGAAGGGTCCACCGGCTTGATCAGGCCGAACCGGGTCGGATGGGCGGCGTAAACCTGGAGGGCGTAGCTGGCGTCATAGCGATACATGGCGAACGGCGAGACCAGCAGAGCGCCGTCCACACCGACCGCATCCATGGCGGCGACCATGTCGTCGCCGGTGACCTCGGCCGGGCCATGGAGAAAACCGACCCAGGGGCGCCCGGGGTGGTTCCGTTCGTAGGTGTGAACCTGGGCGTCGATCGTTGGCATGACTTCCCTACCCCACGTTTCGCCTGCCAGGGCAGGATTAGGCCAGGTTGACCCCATCTTGCCCTGCCAACGCCTGTTTTCTCGCGTGATGCACACGTCCGACCCTCGGTGATCACGCCTTGGCGGTGTGTCCCGCTTTCGTGGCGCCATCGGCCCGGCGTTTCGGCCGGACCCGCCCAAACTAGCCGGGCTGCTTGTCCTTGGTGTCCTTGGACAGCGACAACGGCACGTATTGCACGCCGCCCTCGCGCTGGATCAGCATCAACACGAATTTGCGGTCGGCCTTGCGGGCGGCGTCGACCTGCTTCTCCACATCGCCGGGCGAGGCGACCTCACCCTGCTGCACTTCCATGATGACGTCGCCGGGCTTCAGGCCGCGGTCGGCGGCCGGCGTGTTTGGCGACACATCGGTGATGACCACACCCTTCTGGCCGTCCTGAAGCTGGTATTTGTCCTTCAGGTCCTGGCTGACCGGCGCGACCTTCAGTCCCAGTCCGGCGATGTTGGTCGGCTTCGTGGTATCCACGGGCTTGGTGGCGTCGGCGGCCGCAAGTTGCGTGTCGGGTGGCCGTTCCGCCAGCGTGGTCTGGACGGTGACTTCCTTGCCGTCGCGCCAGAGCACCACCGGCACTTCCTTGCCCACATCGGTGTCGGCCACGATGCGCGGCAGGTTGTGCATTTCCTTTACGTCCTGGCCGTCGAATTTCAGGATGATGTCGCCGGCGTGGATTTTTGCCTTCTCGGCAGGTCCGCCGTCGGTCAGCCCGGCGACCATCGCGCCGGAGGCATCCTTCAGCCCCAGGCTCTCGGCGATATCCGGCGTCACCTGCTGGATCTTGACGCCCAACCAGCCGCGGCGGGCATGGCCATACTGCTTCAACTGCGAGATGGTGAGCTTCGCCATGTTGGATGGGATGGAGAAGCCGATGCCGATCGACCCGCCCGACGGCGAAAAGATCGCCGTGTTGATGCCGATCACCTGGCCGTCCATGTTGAACAGCGGACCGCCCGAGTTGCCGCGGTTGATCGCCGCATCGGTCTGGATGAAGTCGTCGTACTGGCCCTGATGGATATCGCGGCCGCGGGCGGACACGATGCCGGCGGTAACGGTGCCGCCCAACCCGAACGGGTTGCCGATCGCCAGCACCCAGTCACCGACACGGGAGGCACTGGAGTCACCGAATGCGACCGTCGGCAGGGGTTTGTCGGATTTCACCTTCAGCAAGGCCAGGTCGCCGCTTTCGTCGCGGCCAACGATGGTGGCCTTCAGCGTGGTGCCGTCCTGCAGGGTGACGGAGACCGAGTCGGCGCCCTCGATGACATGGTTGTTGGTGACGATGTAGCCGGCCGGATCGATGATGAAGCCCGATCCCAGGCTTTGCGCCCGCCGGGCCGGCGCCGGCTGGCTGTCGTCACCGCCGCCTTTGCCACCCTGACCCTGCCGGTTCCGGTTCAGGAAGTCCTTGAAGAACTGCTCGAATGGCGATCCGGGCGGGAACAGGGGCATTTCCGGGCCAACGTTCTTCGCGGTGATGGTCTGGGTGGACGATACGTTGACCACGGCAGGTAGCAGTTTGGCGGCCAGATCCGCGAAACTCTCGGGGGCGGAGCGTGCGGCGGCCGGCTGCATCAGTGGCAGCGCCG
>DATAZJ010000075.1:0-6796 GCA_036272115.1 Rhodopila sp.
TCGAAGCCGGCGGCATAGATGGCCATCGGCGCTCTGCCGTCCTCCGAAATCCGCGGCAGGGTCAAATTCTTGCCCCCCGGATACGGCTCCTGCAGCGCCGGATCCGGATCGATGATGGGTCCCGCGGTGGTCCGGCCAGGCCGTATCGCCGGCGGCTTCGGTTGCGGCACGGGCTGCGCCACCACCATGGGCGGTTCGGGCTTGACAACGTGCGGCTCAGACTTGGCGGGCGGCGGGGCGGCAGAATGCTCCGGTCCGGCCGCGATCATTTCCGGCGGCTGAGGTCCCATTACTTCAACCACGCCGATGCCGGCCCCTATCACCACCAGCACGATGCCCCAGAACCGCAGCAGCCCATGCCAGCCAGCCAGGAATCCGCCTGGCCGCCACATTCCAAAGGGCGGGGCGGCCATGAGCGTCAGGTCAGTTGGCGGAGGCGCTTTTTTGCGCCACCATCGCCTGCGCCAGCACAAGGGCCTGCTGCAACTGGAAGTCGGTTGCGTCAGGCTTCGCGGGATCGAATTTCGGAAAATTCGCCGGCGGCTTTTCAGGGATCTGCTTGGCGATCGGCGGCAGATCGGTCCGCGGCGGCAACGCGTCCGGACCGGTGCCGCCCTGGTTGGTCAGTATCTTGTTGTAGTCCGACTCATGCTCACCACCGAATGTCGGCGCAGCCTCGGCGGTTTCCTGCACATGCACTTCCGGTGTGATGCCAAGCGCCTGAATCGACCGGCCGGACGGGGTGTAGTAGCGTGCCGTGGTCAGGCGCATCGCACCGTCACCCGGCAGCGGAATCACGGTTTGCACCGACCCTTTGCCAAAGCTGCGGGTGCCCAGCAGGATCGCCCGCCGATGGTCCTGCAACGCGCCTGAGACAATCTCGGACGCGGACGCCGACCCGCCGTTGATCAGCACGACCATCGGCGCACCGTGCAGGATGTCGCTGCCCTTGGCGTCCCACCGCTGGCTGTCATCGGGATGACGTGCCCGTGTCGATACGATCTCCCCCTGGTCGATGAAATCGGAAGACACGTCCACGGCCTGATCCAACAGCCCGCCGGGGTTGTTGCGCAGGTCCAGAACCAGGCCGCGCAGCTTGCCGCCGCTTTGCTGCTGCAGGGCTTTCACCGCCTGCCTGATGCCGGAATCAGCCTGTTCGGTGAACTGCGACAGCCGGACGTAGCCGATATCATGCGGCTCCATCCGCGATTTGACGACCTGGATCTTGATGATCTCGCGGATCAGCGACACGTCGATCGGCTTGTCGACGTTCTGCCGCTTGAGTGTCAGCATGATCTTGGAATTCGGCGGACCGCGCATCTTGTCCACCGCGTCGTTCAGCGACATGCCGATCAGGGTCTTGCCGTCCAGCGCGGTAATGATGTCGCCCGGCTTGATACCGGCCTTGGCGGCGGGCGTGTCGTCGATCGGCGAGACGACCTTGATGATGCCCTTGTCCTCATTGACCTCGATGCCGAGGCCGCCGAACTCACCCTTGGTCTGGATCTGCATGTCCTTGAACGCCTTCGCGTTCATATAGGAGCTATGCGGATCGAGTCCGGTCAGCATGCCGTTGATCGCGTTCTCGATCAGGTCCTTGTCGTTGACCGGATCCACATAGTCGGCGCGGACACGCTGCATCACGTCGCCGAAAACCTTCAGCATCTGATACATGTCCGTGTGAGTGCTGTCCTGGGCGAAAGCGCTGTCGAGCGCACCCAGGCTGGGACCAAGCGCGGCACCGGCCACGAAGGCGGTGCCGATCAGCAAACCGAAGCGCCAACGCCGAGCGCGAAAATCCATGCTATCCGTTCCCTTCGACGCCCACGGACAACGCCGGAGCGCATGACCGGCACCTATACACCCGACAGGCCGATCCGATGCGAGCAAACTTTTGAGTCGTGTTGTTGTCGCGCGGCGAAGCGGCCGCCGTCCAGTGTTGATTTTGTAAGATCGGATGTGCGCTAAGCAGTGCATCGTCCCGGACGGATATCCAGCGCACCCCCGCGTAATCGCTGGGCGCGCCTGTGCTCGCGCGCAGTCCGGTCGCCGCTTGTCGCCTCACCGTGCCGCCGAACCGGCGCTCAGCGCATGAGGCGTTGGTGAGCGAGCGGCAAGGGCCCCATTTCGCCAACATCGAATGTGTATGCCGCTACGCCATCCTTCTCGTCATCATCTGCCACACGACGTACCTGTTTGCCGAACTACCCTATCCCATACACCGGGTGACGGTGATGGGATGGTAACGGCCTGTCCTGAATACGCCGAGCAGGCTGGCTCTGCCGGCTCGGCGTGTGGCGGCAACGGCAGTCAACTGCTGGGCCGCAGCCAGGGCGCTGGGTTCACCGGCGCGCCGTCATGCCGTAGCTCCACGTACAACGCCGGCCGGTGCGCGTCCGCTCCCGGTTCCCAGTTCGGCATCACCCCCACCGGTTCGCCCGCCACCAGGCTTTGGCCCAGTTTCACATCCAGCCGGTCGAAGCCGGCCAGCACCACGTGGAAACCGCCGCCGCAGTCGACGATCAGCAGCAAACCGTAACTGCGAAAGCTCTGCGCGAACACGACCCGCCCGCCACAGGGGGAAATGACATGGGCCCCCGGCGGCGCGTGATAGGATACGCCGGTCGCCGGACCGCCATCGGTCTGCTCGCCCCAGCTTTTCACCACGACCCCGATGACAGGCGGCTGCAACTGCCCATGCGGCCCGGCCCCCGAGGCAATGGTTCCCGCGCCGGTGGGACGTGCCGCCTCGATTTCCCGGCCCCGCGCCGCCTGGGCCTCGGCCACGTTCTTATGCCGTTCGGCGCGGGCCGCCTCTTCGCGGGCCCTGGCCTCATCGGTCCGTCGCTGCGCGTCCAGTGCCGCCAGTGCCGACCGCAGCGTTTCCATACGAGCCGCCGCCGCCGCCGCCTGCCCGGCTGCCTGGTTTTCCTGGGCTTCCGCCGCCGCCTGTTCGGCATGGGCGCTGGCGATTTGCTGATCCAGCGCGTCCGCCTGACGTTTCTGCTCCGCCTCGGCCTCCGCGAGACGCGGCGCCTCCTGCCGCAGCCCCGCCGCCGCCGCATCCACCGCCGCCTGGTCGCGGCGCAGTGCCTCGGTCTCGATTTCCATCTGCCGGGACAGACCTTGCAGGACCAGCACGCCACGCAAGGCCGCATCGGGCGGTGCCGGCACCGCGAGCAGCGTCTCGGCCGGATACAGCGACAACCGTTCGATCAGCGGCAGCAGCGGTTGCATTGCCGCCGCCCGGGCCTGAACCCGTTGCTCCGCCTGCCGCCGTTGCTTGGCCAGCGCATCGATCTGGGTGGCGACGGCGTCCGTCGCAGCCTCCGCCTGGCGCAATTTGGCCGCCGCATCCACCTGTTGCTGCGCCAGCCGCTGTGAGTCCGCCGCCGCCTGCGCGGCGCGGGCGGCTGCCTGCTTGCGGGCGGCGAGTTGCTGGGCGTTCAGACGTTCGGCGTCGCGCAGGTCGCGGCGCGTTTCGGTTTCCCGGTGTGAGGCCGCGACCGCCACCGCCGGCGCCAGCGCGATTAGCAGGGCCAGTAGCCGCGACAGCATCGCCAGGGACGATCCGATCCTAATGGGCGATCACCATCTTCTCGTGCATATCCAGTTTTTCCGGTGCCGGGCCTGTCACCACAAGGCCGTTCGTCAGTATGACCTCGAACCGGAGCGAGCAGGCATCGTCCGTGGCATGCACGCCGTCGAACAAAATCTCATCCGCCAGTCCGCTGCACAGCGTATTCAGTGGATGGTAGAGGCCGCCGCGATTGAGCACATCGTGCACGTCAGGGCGCGGCCGCCAGACCGGCGCCTCGCGCACCAGACCGTCCAGCGTCAGCCGTATCCAGCGCACGTCGGCATTGCAGAGGCACCATCCACCCACGGTCACCAGAATGCCCTCGGGCGTGTCGTGCGCCGACAATTCCACCGACCAACGCGGCGGAGCCCCACCCACCGCGGCCTCCGGCCCCGCGAAATCGGCCGGGGGCGGCGTCGGGTAAGGCCTGAAGATGCGCACCACGGGACCCGGGTCCTTGGTGAGCCACAGCAGCATGGCGGCCGACCGGTCCTGACGCCCCAGCAGACTGAAGAACGATCGCCCCGCGCTGGCGGCAAGCGCGCCGATCGTGTCGCAGAAACTTTCCGGCGCCCCGGCTTCCCGGCAGGTCCGGCGTATCGTGTCCGCTCCGGTCGGATCGGGTTCCAGCGGCAGCATCTCGGCGGTCGCGAACCCGGCCTCCCTGCACCTGTCCTCAAGTGCTTCGCTGTCGAACAGATGCTTCCCGCTCAGGCCGGCAAGGAACGCCGCATCGTCACGATGGACCAGCAACCGCTTCGTGGCCGCCAGCACTTCCAGCGCGGGCCCCTGCCCTTCGGGCCAGGCGCCCTCCCGCGCGCGCCGCTGCACCAGCGCTTCCGCAATCGCCAGGCACATCGCCTCATGATAACGCCGATTCGGCACCACGAACGCGGCTCGGCCACCCGGCTTCAGAACGCGATGCACCATCGACAGAAACGCGCTTACGTCAGCGATCCCGGACAGCAGCCCCACACCGATCACCGTATCGGCGACCGAGTCGCGGATCGGATCCGGGTCGCCGCTGAGCGCCGCGTAGCCGATCGGCCGATCGGGATCCGGACCTGGCGGGTCCAGGCGCGTTCGGCATGCCTGAAGCATGTCGATCCGCGTATCGAGTACCAGCAGGCTGCGGATACCCTGGCCCGTCACCAGCGCATGGGTCATCTCGCCGCGGCCGCAACCAAACTCGATCGCGTCACCCAGAAAGCTGGGCCAGCGATCCCCGGCGGCGGTCTGCATTCGGGCCAGAAGCCCGGCCGCGGCCGTTTCGGTCAAGCGAAGATCGCCGCGGTAATGACCCGAACCGGCATGCGCTCCAAGCGAATCACCGACGAAATCGGCGACACCATTGACAACTTCGATGGCCCGTTCGCAATCGGCACATCGAAGGGCATCGGCGAAAACCGCGGTGGGCGTGGCGATAAGACGGCCCTTGCAATTTGGGCAGTGCAGCCGGTCGGGCAGTTTCATCGGCGTCCGTCGGTTCCGTGTTTATGACAATCGGCGGCGATCACATGCGGCTCGACCATGTTCCCCGCGCCGCCGGTCAGGACGTTGTGGCGGGCAAGCGCCAAGAAGACCAGACAAAACGCCGGTGTGTCACGCGTATTGCCGGATGATATTACTTGCCGGTGAAGCGAGGCTTGCGCTTTTCCTTGTAGGCACGAATACCCTCCTGCAGGTCATCCGACAGCCGGACCTTGGCGATCGTCTGGGTGGTCGCCACCATACGCTCGATCGGGCCGACCGGCATGACTTCATTGACCAGGCGTTTCAGCGCGCTGATCACCAGCGGGGCGGATTCGAGAAGTTCCGCGGCCATCGCCAGTGCCTCCGTCTCGTGCTGGCCGTTCGGCACGACGCGGTTGACGAAGCCGACATCATAGGCCCGTTGCGCGGGGACTTTTGAGCCGAGGAGCATGACCTCCATCGCCAGATGATGCGGCATGCGGGCGGCGAGGGAGCTGATGCCGCCGGCGGTGGTGCCGAGTTTGGCCTCGGGGTAGTAGAACTGGGTGTCCTGGGTGGACACCAGCAGGTCGCACATCATGACCATGACGATGCCGCCGCCGACCACCCAGCCGGAAGTGGCCGCGATGATCGGCTTGTCGGTGTGAAACCCGACATTGGGGATGGCACGCCACAGTTCCGGCAGATCGTTGATGTCCGCACCGGAGGAGAATGCCCTGGTGCCGGCGGCGCTGAGAATGGCGACGCGTTTGTCCGGGTCGGCGTCGAATGCCTTGAAGGCCTGCTGCATCTCGACCGCGACGGCCTGGCCGATGGCGTTCAGACGTTCCGGCCGGTTGATGCGGATGATGGAGATCGCGCCGCGATCTTCGACGGTAACGGCTGGCATGGTGGCGATTCCTCGGGGTTTGTGGTCGTTACGGTGATCGACAAGGTTGGCGGAGAATACGGCGCTTCCACGCTCTACATCGTGGCCCCAAGCACCCAGGGTGCGAACTCGGCCGCGCCGAAGTCGAACTGCTCGCTTTTGGTCTGTTCCCCCGAGGCAACGCGCAGGATCAGCTCGAAGATCCGCTGACCCGCCTGCTGCACCGTTTCATCGCCGTCGAGGATGGTGCCGCAGTTCACGTCCATATCGTCCTCGATATGTTTGAACATCGGCGTGTTGGTCGCGAGCTTGATCGAGGGCGCCGGCTTGCAGCCGAACACGCTGCCTCGGCCGGTGGTGAAGCAGACCAGGTTGGCACCGCCGGCCACCTGGCCCGTTGCGGCAACAGGGTCGTAGCCTGGCGTGTCCATGAAGACGAAGCCGCGCGCTTTCACCTCCTCGGCGTAGCGGACCACATCCACAAGGTTGGTGCTGCCGGCCTTGGCCATGGCGCCCAGGGATTTCTCCAGGATCGTCGTCAGGCCGCCGGCCTTGTTGCCGGGTGACGGGTTGGCGTTCATCTCGGCGCCTTCCTGGCGGGTGTAGTCTTCCCACCAGCGCATCAGGCCGACGAGTTTTTCGCCCACCTCTTGCGATACGGCCCGGCGTGTCAGCAGATGTTCGGCGCCGTAGGTTTCCGGCGTCTCCGACAGGATCACCGTGCCGCCGTGGCGCACCAGCAGGTCACTTGCGGCGCCGAGCGCCGGGTTGGCCGATACGCCGGAATAACCGTCGGAGCCGCCGCATTGCAACGCCACCGTCAGTTCCGATGCCGGCACCGCGACGCGCGTCACCTGGTTCGATTCGGCCAGGAT
>DATAZJ010000076.1:0-5141 GCA_036272115.1 Rhodopila sp.
CGCCGGCGACAACATCGACGTCATCTCCATCATCGGCATCATCCTGCTGATCGGCATCGTCAAGAAGAACGCGATCATGATGATCGACTTCGCGCTGGTCGCCGAACGGGAAGAAGGCAAGCCGCCGCGTGAAGCGATCCACCAGGCCTGCCTGCTGCGGTTCCGGCCGATCCTGATGACGACGATGGCGGCACTTCTGGGCGCGCTGCCGCTGATGCTGGGCAACGGCACCGGCTCCGAACTGCGCCGGCCTTTGGGTGTCGCCATCGTCGGCGGCCTGATCGTCAGCCAGGTGCTGACCTTGTTCACCACCCCGGTGATCTACCTGATGTTCGACCGGCTCGCCTGGCGGCTGGGCGGCAAGAAGCCGGAAGCGAGTCCGGCGGAATGAACCCGTCCGCCCTCTTCATCAGCCGTCCCGTCGCCACCACCCTGCTGACGATCGGGATCACCCTGGCCGGCATCTTCGCGTTCTTCAAACTGCCGGTCTCACCGCTGCCGCAGGTGGATTTCCCGACCATCTCGGTCCAGGCGCAGTTGCCCGGCGCCAGCCCGGAGACCGTCGCCACCAGCGTCGCCAGCCCGCTGGAACGCCATCTCGGGCAGATCGCCGACGTCACCGAGATGACGTCGACCAGTTCGGTCGGCTCCGCCCGGATCATCCTGCAATTCGGCCTGGATCGCGACATCAACGGCGCGGCGCGCGACGTGCAGGCCGCGATCAATGCGGCAAGGGCCGACTTGCCCACAAGCCTGCGCAGCAACCCGACCTATCGCAAGGTGAACCCGGCGGACGCGCCGGTGCTGATCCTGGCGCTGACGTCGAAAACACTGACGCGCGGCCAGATGTACGACGCCGCGACCAACGTGCTGTCGCAGAAGCTGTCGCAGATCCAGGGCATCGGCCAGGTCATCATCGGCGGTGCCGCGCTGCCCGCGGTGCGGGTGGAGCTCAACCCCACCGCCTTGTTCAAATACGGTATCGGGCTGGAGGACGTGCGCGCCGCGCTGGCGTCGGCCAATGCCAACAGTCCCAAAGGGTCGATCGACACCGATACGTTGCACTATCAGCTTTACACCAACGACCAGGCGACGAAGGCGGCCGACTACAAGCCGCTGGTGATCGCCTATCGCAATGGCGCGGCGGTGCGGCTGTCGGATGTGGCGGACGTGGAGGACTCGGTTGAGAACCTGCGCAACGCCGGGCTGTCGCAAGGCAAGCCGGCGGTGCTGGTCATCCTGTTCCGTCAGCCGGGTGCCAACATCATCGACACCGTGGACAGCGTGAAGGCGGCGATCCCGCAACTGATGGCAGCGCTGCCGGCGGACATGAACCTGCTGATCGCCAACGACCGCACCACCACCATCCGAGCCAGTCTGCACGACACGGAAAAGACCCTGCTGATCTCGGTCGCGCTGGTGACGTTGGTGGTGTTTCTGTTCCTGCGCAACGCTCGGGCGACACTGATCCCGGCGATCGCGGTGCCGGTGTCGATCATCGGCACGTTCGGAACGATGTATCTGATGGGCTACAGCCTGGACAACCTGTCGCTGATGGCGCTGACGGTGTCCACCGGCTTCGTCGTGGACGATGCGATCGTGGTGCTGGAAAACATCTCCCGCCACATCGAGGGCGGCATGCCACGCGTCCAGGCCGCCTTGCTCGGCGCCAAGGAAGTCGGCTTCACCGTGGTGTCCATGAGCCTGTCGCTGATCGCGGTGTTCCTGCCGATCCTGCTGATGGGCGGGATCGTCGGGCGGCTGTTCCGGGAATTCGCGGTGACGCTGTCGATGGCGATCATGGTGTCGCTGGCGATTTCGCTGACCACCACGCCGATGATGTGCGCGCTGCTGCTGAAGCGCGTCGACCACGCGCAGCCGATGCGGCGGACATTGTTCGACCGGGCGCAGACCCTGTACGGGCGCACGCTCGCCTGGTCGCTGCGGCACTCGGCGCTGGTAATGGTGGTGCTGCTGGCCGCGGTGGTGCTGAACGTCGTGCTGTATGTGGTGGTGCCGAAGGGCTTCTTCCCGCAGCAGGACACCGGCCGGCTGATCGGTCGCCTGCAGGCCGACCAGAGCATCTCGTTCCAGGCGATGCAGGGCAAGCTGGCGGATTTGTCCCGCATCGTGCAGCAGGACCCGGCGGTGCAGAGCGTGGTCGGGTTTACCGGTTCGGGCGGCGGCGGCGGCGCGGCGCAGACCAACACCGGTTCGGTGTTCGTGGCGCTGAAGCCGCTGGCGGATCGTGATGGCATCGACACGGTCATGAGCCGTCTGCGGCGCAAGCTGGCCGTGGTGCCCGGCGCGCAACTGTTCCTGGTGCCGATCCAGGACATCCGCGTCGGCGGCCGGTCCAGCAATGCTGCCTATCAGTACACGCTGCAGGCGGACACCACCGCGGACCTGTACGAATGGTCGCCGAAGCTGGTGACAGCCCTGCAACACAGTCCGGTGCTGCGGGACGTCAACTCCGACCAGCAGCAGAAAGGCCTGGAAACCGACCTGGTGATCGACCGGGCCACCGCCAGCCGGCTGGGCGTCAGCGCCAGCCAGATCGACAACACGCTATACGACGCGTTCGGGCAGCGGCAGGTCTCCACCATCTACAGCGCGCAGAACCAGTACCATGTGATCATGGAAGTGGCGCCGCGCTACCTGCAGAGCCCGGACACGCTGAAGGACATCTATGTCAGCACGACCGGCGGATCAGCCTCCGGCACCGAAACGACGAACGCGGTCGTGGGCACGACCGCCGGTTCGGCGAAAAGCGCCACCACCACCACCGCAACGACCATCGCCGCCAGTTCCGCCCGCAACGCCTCCACCAACGCCCTGGCGAATGTCGGCAAGGGCAGCGCGTCATCCGGCGCCGCTGTCAGCACCAGCAAGGAAACCATGATCCCGCTGGCGGCGTTCACCACGTATGGGCCCGGCAACACCGCGCTGGCGGTGAACCATCAGTCGTCATTCGTTGCCAGCACGATCTCCTTCAACCTTGCCCCCGGCAAATCGCTGAGCGACGCCGCCGCCGCGGTGGACCAGGCGATGCGGCAGATCGACATGCCGGCGTCGATCCATGGGTCCTTCCAGGGCACCGCGGCGACCTTCCAGGCATCGATGCAAACCATTCCGCTGCTGCTGCTGGCCGCGCTCGGTGCCATCTACATCGTGCTGGGCGTGCTGTATGAAAGCTACATTCATCCAGTCACCATTCTGTCCACCCTGCCCTCGGCCGGCATCGGGGCAATCCTGTTCCTGATGCTGTTCAACATCGAATTCAGCCTGATCGCCGCGATCGGCGTCATCCTGCTGATCGGTATCGTCAAGAAGAACGCCATCCTGATGATCGACTTCGCCCTGGACGCCGAACGCACGCTGGGGATGGAGCCACGCGAGGCCATCTTCGAGGCCTGCCTGATGCGCTTCCGCCCGATCATGATGACCACCAGCGCCGCCATGCTGGGTGCCCTTCCCCTTGCCCTGAGTTTCGGCGACGGCGGCGAGTTGCGCCGGCCGCTGGGTATTTCCATCGTCGGCGGACTGATGGTCAGCCAGGTGCTGACGCTCTACACCACGCCCGTCGTGTATCTGTACCTCGATCGTTTCCGGGTGGCCGCGAAACGGGGATGGTATCGGATCTTTCCCGGTCTGGCCGCACCGGAGGCTGCCGAATAATGCAAACCCGTCCCAATCGTCATGGCCCGGTTCGGTCCGGGTCATCTAATCGAAGGCCGAAACGGCCCGTTTCGCTGGTGTTGCGGTCCGTTGGGATCTGCCTGGTACTGGCAGGCTGCATGGTCGGTCCGGACTACAAACGTCCTGACGCCCCGGCGGCGCCGGCGTTCAAGGAACTCGCCGGCTGGAAGATCAGCCAGCCCGCCGACACGATCGACAAGGGCGCCTGGTGGACGGTGTACCGCGACCCCGAACTCGACCGGCTGGAAGCCATGGTGGACGTGTCCAACCAGACGGTGAAGCAGTTCGAGGCGCAATACCGTAACGCCGTCGCGCTGGTGGGCGAGGCTCGGGCTGGCCTGTTTCCGACCATTGGGATCAGCCCTTCAGTGACCCGCAGCGGCGGCGGCGGAAGCGGTTCGGGGGGCGGCGGTTCTTCGCTGGGCGGCAGCGGTTCGGGCGGATCCGGCGGTGGCCGCGGCACTGAATTCAGCATCACCGGCAGCGTGTCGTGGGAGCCGGATATCTGGGGCAGCGTGCGGCGGCAGGTCGAGAGCAACGTGGCCGGCGCCCAGGTTAGCGCCGCGGACCTGGCGAACGCCAAGCTGTCGGCCCAGGCGACGCTGGCCGCCGACTACTTCGACCTGCGGGCCGAGGACGCGCTGCAGCAACTGCTGACCGACACCGTTGCCGCCTATCGGCGCGCGATGCAGATCACCCAAAACCAGTATCGTGCCGGCACGCAGTCCAGCATCGATTACGTGACGGCCTTGGCGCAGTTGCAGTCGACCGAGGCGCAACTGGTCGCTGTGGGCATCCAACGCCAGCAATATGAGCACGCGATCGCCATGCTGACCGGCCACGCGCCAGCCGAGATCACCATCGCGCCCGCGCCGCTGGCCGTCGACGTGCCCGTCGTGCCGCCGGGCCTGCCGTCGGCGCTGCTGGAACGGCGGCCGGACATCGCCGCCGCGGAACGGGCGATGCAGCAGGAGAATGCGCTGATCGGCGTGCAGACGGCGGCGTTCTATCCGAATATCTCACTGTCGGCGCTGGGCGGTTTCGCCGGCAACCCGCTGTCGCAACTGTTCACCACCGCGAACCAGGTGTGGTCGCTGGGCGCCTCGGCGTCGCAAACGCTGTTCAGCGGCGGACTGCGCAATGCGTCGGTGGCGGCGGCCCGAGCGACCTATGACGCGTCGGTGGCGAATTACCGGCAAACCGTTCTGACCGCGTTCCAGGGCGTCGAGGATGCGCTGTCCAACCTGCGCATCCTGGAACTTCAGGCGAAGGCGGAGGCGACGGCTGTAGCGTCCACACGCCGGGCGGTGGACGCGACGCTGAACGCGTATAAGGCGGGGACGATTGCCTATACGAGTGTCATTACGGAACAGACCCAGTTGCTGGGCGACCGGCAGACCGCGCTGGCGATCCAGCAAAGCCGGCTGGTCGCCAGCGTGGCG
>DATAZJ010000077.1:0-8798 GCA_036272115.1 Rhodopila sp.
GGAGTGCCGCGTTCCTCCGGCAGTTCGGTGACGGTCAGGCGTGGGCGCAGCCGCGTGTTGTAGCGGGCGAACAGATCCGCCTCCGGCCCGCTTCGCAGCCGTCCGATCGCGATGAGATGCATGGCCTGGTAGCTGCTTTCCGGTCTTGCGGAGGGGTCGTGACACGCGCTAAACACCGCGTCCCGGTGAAACGGGCGCGTAGCTCAGCGGGAGAGCACCTCCCTGACACGGAGGGGGTCACAGGTTCAATCCCTGTCGCGCCCACCACCGCTTCCCAAGACATCGGCAGTCAGTCCGCCTCGGCCCCCATCTTTGCCGCCAGCGCCGGCATGCGCGACCGCCGCGGTGCCAGCCAATGCTGTAGCTTGTCCAAATAGAGATAGATGACCGGCGTGGTGTAGAGCGTCAGGATCTGGCTGAGCGCCAGTCCGCCCACCATGGCAAAACCGAGCGGACGGCGCAGTTCGGAGCCGGCGCCGGTGCCGAGCATGAGGGGGATACCGGCCAGCATCGCGGCCATGGTGGTCATGAAGATGGGACGGAACCGCAGCAGGCAGGCCTGGCGAATCGCGGCGAGCGGTGTCGCGCCGTCCCTCCGTTCGGCGTTGATGGCGAAGTCGACCATCATGATGCCGTTCTTCTTCACGATGCCGATCAGCAGGATGATGCCGATCAGCGCGATGACGGTCAGTTCGTAGTGGAACAGGATCAGCATCAGCAGCGCGCCCACCCCGGCGGACGGCAATGTGGACAGGATGGTCAACGGCAGGATGTAGCTTTCGTACAAAATGCCCAGGATGATGTAGACGGTGATGACCGCGGCGGCGAGCAGGTAAGGCTCGCTGGACAACGACGACTGGAACGCCTGCGCCGTGCCCTGGAAGGAGGCTTGCAGGGTAATCGGCGTCCCCATTTCCCGCATCGCCGCATTGACGGCGTCCACCGCCTGGCCCAGCGCCACGCCCTGCGCCAGATTGAACGAGATCGTCACCGCCGGAAACTGGCTTTGGTGACTGATCGACAGCGGCTTGACCGGGGCGGTGCTCCAACTGGCGAAGGCCGACAGCGGCACCGTCTGACCGGTGCTGGAATGGACGTACAGGTCGTTCAGGGTCTCGACGTCGGATGCCTTGCCGGGCAGCACCTCCAGGATCAGGTGGTAGGAGTTCACCTGGCTGAAATACTGGGTGACCTGGTTCTGCCCGAACGCGTCATAGATCGTGTTGTCGATCACCTGCGGCTGCACGCCGAAGCGGGCCGCCTTGTCGCGATCGATGGTCAGGGTGACCGTGGTGCCGCCGGTCTGCTGATCGCTGGTGACGTCGCGCAGCATCGGCAACGTCTGCAGTTTCGACAGTATCTTCGGACCCCAGTTGAAGAGCTCATCGAAATTGGCGTCTTCCAGCGTGTACTGGAACTCGGTCTTGGTCAGTTTCCCGCCGACGCGGATATCCTGCACCGCCTGCAGGAAGGCTCTTCCGCCTGAGACCGCGTTGAACTGCGGGCGCAACCGGGCGATGTATTGCTGTGCCGACCCGCCGACCCGCTGTTCCCAGGGTTTGAGCGCGATGAACATCCGGCCGTTATTGCCGGTCTGCCCGGCGACACCGGCACCGATCGTCTCACCGTAGCCGGCGGTATCGGGGTCGGCGGCGACGATGGCGCTGAGTTTCTTCTGCAGCGCCACCATCTGGGTGAACGAGATATCCTGGTTGCCCTCGGTGATGCCGAACACCACGCCGGTATCCTGGGCGGGGAAGAACCCCTTGGGGATGACGATGTAGAGGTAGATCGTGGTGGAGAGCGTCGCGAAGAAGACCATCAGGGTGACGAAGCGGAACTTCAGCGCGATATCCAGGGTGCGGCGATAACCGCCGATCAGGGCGTCGAAGAAACCCTCGACCATGCGGTAGGCCCAGTTGTGGCCGCCGGAATGATGCTTGAGGAACCTGGCGCACATCATCGGGGTCAGGGTCAGCGAGATGAACGCGGAGAGCAGCACCGCGGTGGTGATGGTCATCGCGAATTCGCGGAACAGGCGGCCGACGATCCCGCCCATCAGCAACAACGGGATGAACACCGCGACCAGCGAAAAGCTGATCGACACGATGGTGAAGCCGATTTCGGCGGCGCCTTTCAAGGCGGCCTCCATCGGCTCCATGCCGTCCTCGACGTGACGGAAAATGTTCTCCAGCATGACGATGGCGTCGTCGACGACGAAACCGACCGCGATGGTGAGCGCCATCAGCGACAAATTGTCCACGCTGAAGCCGAACAGGTACATCGCCGCGAAGGTGCAGATCAGCGCCACCGGCACGGTCACGGCCGGGATGATGGTTGCCCAAAAGCTGCGCAGGAACAGGAAGATGACCATCACCACGAGGCAGATCGACAGGATCAGGGTGAACTGCACGTCCGACACCGAGGCTCGGATCGTCAGGGTCCGGTCCATGATGATGCCGACATGGACGGATGGCGGGATCGACGCCTCCAGATGCGGCAATTCGGCCTTAACGTGCTCGACGGTATCGATGACGTTGGCGCCGGGCTGCTTGAAGACGGCCAGAAGGATGCCGCGCTTGCCGTTCTGCCAGGCGCCCAGGTACTTGTTCTCCGGCCCGTCGATCGCCTGGCCGATGTCACGCACCCGCACCGGTGCGCCATTGCGCCAGGCCAGGATGACGTCGTTGTATTCCGCCGCCTTGGTGAGCTGGTCGTTGTCGTAGACGGTGAAGGCCTGGTGGGCGGTGTTGACGATGCCCTTGGGCGAATTGACGGTGGCGTTGACCAGCACGCCACGCACGTCCTCCAGCGTCATGCCCATCGCCGACAGCTTGGCCGGATCGACCTGCACGCGGACCGCGCGTTTCTGCTCACCGAAGATCAGCACCTGGGCCACGCCGGCGATCTGCGACAATTGCTGCGACAGCACGACGTCGGCGTAGTCGTCGACGTCGATCAGCGGCACCTCATCGGACTGGACGGACAGGATCAGGATCGGCGAGTCGGAGGGGTTGACCTTGCGATAGGTCGGGCTCGAGGGAAGGGTCTTCGGCAACTGGCCGCTCGCGGCATTGATCGCGGCCTGCACGTCGCCGGCGGCGGCGTCGATGTTGCGGTCCAGGTCGAACTGCAGCGTGATCTGCGATTGGCCCAGGACGTTGACCGAGGTGAGTTCGGCGACGCCCGGTATCTGGGCGAATTGCTTTTCCAGCGGCTGCGCGACGGTGCTGGCCATGGTTTCCGGGCTGGCACCGGGGAAGTTCACCGAAACCGCGATGGTCGGGAATTCCACGCGCGGCAGCGGCGCCACGGGCAGGAACGGGTATGCGGCGAGGCCCACCAGGACCAGCGCGGCGGTCAGCAGCGAGGTGGCGACAGGTCGTCGGATGAATGGGGTGGAAATGCTCATGTCTTGGGCTCTCCCCCTTCGTTGCGACTAGCTGCCGGACTTGGTTGCAACCGCCGATGCGGCCTGGGCTTCCCGCACGGAAACGTGGGTGCCGGCCTGCAAGCGGGATTGGCCGGTCGCAACCACCACCGCACCGTCCGCCAGGCCGCTGGAAACGACATAGACGCCGCCTTCCTGGCGGGAGACCTGGACCAGTTGCATCCTGACCGTGTTGTCCTGGCCGACCTGATAGACATAAAGACCATTGGGACCATGCTGGACCGACGGCGCGGCGACGGCGATCACGTTGGTCTCGGTTCCCAGAAGCAGCCTTGCGTTCACGAACTGGCCCGGCCACAGCGTGTTGTGGGTGTTGGCGAACATCGCCTTCAGCTTGATCGTTCCCGTGGTGGCGTCGATCGTGTTGTCGGGTGTCAGCAGGACGCCATGGTCGAGTTCCGTCTTGTTGTCGCTGGCATAAACCACGACGTCGAGCGTGTGCGCCGCCATCGCCCGCATGATCGCCGGCAGATTGTCCTGCGGCACTGTGAAGGTGACGGCGATCGGCTGGATCTGGGTCACCGATACGATCGGCGTCGCCTCCGCCGAGTGTACGATGTTGCCGGGGTCGACGTTGCGCAGACCGATACGGCCATCAAATGGTGAAGTAATGTAACAGAAGCTGAGATTGAGCTGCGCGGCCTCGATTTGCGCGTCGTCACCCACGATTGCGGCGGAGAACTGCTTTACCGTCGCCTGCTGGGTGTCGAACTGCTGACGCGAGGCGAAGTCCTGGCGGACCAGGGACGCGTAGCGCTTCAGATCGGCCTGCGCATTGGCCAACTGCGCCTGATCCTGCTGTTTTTTGGCCGCGGCCGCGTCCAGGATGGCCTGATACGGACGGGGATCGATGACCGCCAGCAAGTCGCCCTTCTTGACCTGCTGGCCTTCCTTGACCGGCACTTGCGTCAGCGTGCCGTCGACGCGCGGCCGCAGTTGAACGGCGTAATTCGCCTGGACCGTCCCAAGACCACGCAACCAGATAGGTACATCCTGCCGGACCGCCTTGGTGACGGTCACGGGAACACCGGAACCCTGGGACACCGGCTGTGCGCCGGCCGTGACTGGAGCGCCCGCGACAACGAACAGCGCGGCGCCGCACGCCGCGCGCCGAACAAAGCGTCGCGCAAATTTCGTCACTACCAGCATTCCATCGCCCTAATTGCCACAAAACGATTCAATGCCACATCGGCATTTCGGCTGATCCAGGTCGGGTTCGGCGAACCCTCATGGATGCCATCACACGCTATAATCGATTAAATCACGTTCATGTGCTAGGGATAAAAAATAAATCTGCACACGAATAACGGCCTACAATCGTCGTTTCTAAGAACATTTGCCTAATAAGACTCGTGGTGAAATACCCGAATCGTTTGACGACCGGCGCCAGCCTTTCATCGTCCTGGCGGACGAAGGCCCGCTATGACGGGATTGGGCGGCAGCACCAACGTCGCAGCACGTTTTTATCCACGCAGCCTTAAGGTGCGCCTATGGCGCTGCTTCCAGCGCCCGCTCCATCAGCCTGACCGAGTGAATGGCCTCCCGCCCTGACAGGTCCCGTATCTGATGCCGGCAGGACGTCCCGTCCGCCACGATGAAATCATGTGCTGCCGCCGCCCGAACCGCGGGCAACAGATCCGCCTCGGCCATCGCCCGTGACGTGGCTTCGGTCTCCGCCTGATAGCCGAAGGTTCCCGCCATGCCGCAGCATGACGACACGATCGGCTGAGCCGACAGCTTGGGGATCAGCCGCAGCATCGCCAAGGCATCGGGAAACGCCCCGAATGCCTTCTGGTGGCAGTGTCCGTGGACCCGAGCGGTGCCGGGCAGCGGCTGCAATGCGAGTTCCGGCTTTTCCTTGGCGATGAACTCGCTCAGCAGCATGGACCGTCCGGCGAAGCGGTCCGTTGCGTCACCCGGCAGCAGCGAGCGGAATTCGTCACGCAGCGTCATCAGGCAGGACGGTTCCAGGCCGACGATCGGCAGGTCGTCCGCCAGGTAGCGCATGGTGCGTTCGGCTTCCTCCCGCGCTTTATCCACCATGCCGACGGCGAGCCAGGTGCGGCCGCAGCACAACGGACGGCCGCCGGTTCGCGGCATGATCGCGCGGTAGCCCGCGGCGGCCAGAACCTTCACCGCGGCACGCAGGTTTTCCGGCTCGAAATACCGGTTGAAGGTGTCGGCCAGCAGGTAGACATCGCCGCGCGGCGAGGCTGGGGCGCCGGCCGCGGCCTCCCTGTCCAGGAACTTGTCGCGGCGCCATTTGGGCAACCGCCGAGCGGCGGAGAGGCCGAGGAAATGTTCGGTCAGCCAGCGCAGCGGCGGCAGATGGTTGCGCAGGTTCGCCAGGGCCGGCACCTTGGACACCAGCGGGGCGTAGCGCGGCAGTTCGGCGATCAGTCCCTCCCGCCATTTCACCCCGTGGCGTTCGGCGCGGGCGGCGGTGACCTCGATCTTCATCTTGGCCATGTCGACGCCGGTGGGGCATTCCCGCTTGCAGGCCTTGCAGGACACGCACAGGGCCATCGCGTCGGCCATCGGTTCGGACGTCATCGCGTCGGCGCCCAGTTGCCCGGTCAGCGCCAGCCGCAGCGTGTTGGCCCGCCCGCGGGTCAGGTGGGTCTCGTCGCGGGTTACCCGATAGCTTGGGCACATGACGCCGGAATCGAAGCCGCGGCAGGTGCCGTTGTTGTTGCACATCTCCACCGCGCCGAGCATGCCGCCCATCGGGCCGGGGTGATCGGACCAGTCGAGCTTGGGGGTGAAGTCGCTGATCGGACTGTAGCCGGGGCCGTAGCGGAACAGCGTACGGTCGTCCATTTTCGGCGGATGGGTGATGCGGTTGGGGTTCAGCAGGCCGATCGGATCGAATGCCTCCTTCACCGTCTCGAACGCCTTGACGATGCGGGGGCCGAACATCTGTTGGTGGAATTCGCTGCGCACCAGGCCGTCGCCGTGCTCCCCGCTGTGGGAGCCTTTGTATTCGCGGACCAGGGCGAAGGCTTCCTCGGCGACGGATCGCATCGTCGCAACGTCGGTCGGGTCCTTCATATTCAGCACCGGCCGGACGTGCAGGCAGCCGACCGAGGCGTGGGCGTACCAGGTTCCCTTGCTGCCGTGCCGTTCGAACACACCGTTGAGGCGTTCGGTGTAGTCGGCGAGATCGTCCAGATCGACCGCGCAATCCTCGATGAAGGAGACCGGCTTCGCATCGCCCTTCATCGACATCATGATGTTCAGGCCGGCTTCGCGCACCGAGGCGATATCCGCCTGGAACGCCGGATCGATCGCGCGCACGACGCCGGGATGGCCCAGATCGCCCATCAGGGTTTCGAGTTCGGCCAGCTTGGCGAGGAGTGGGGCGTCCTCATGGCCATGGAACTCGACGATCAGCAGGCTGTCGGGCTCGCCCAGCAGCATCTGGTCGATGGTCGGACGGTAGATCGGGATACCGCGGCCGAGGTCGATCATCGTGCGATCGACCAGTTCGACCGCCTCGGGGTCCAGGGCGACGATGTGGCGGGACGCTTCCATCGCCTTGCGGAAGGTCGGGAACTGGCAGATCCCCAGCACCTTGCGCGGCTTGATCGGATGCAATGTCAGTTCGATCGCGGCGGAGAACGCCAGTGTGCCTTCGGACCCGACCAGCAGGCGGGCCAGGTTGTCGCGGCCCGATGCGCGCGCGGCGGCGGTCAGCGCGTCGATGT
Organism: Rhodopila sp.; assembly: GCA_036272115.1. GTDB lineage: Bacteria > Pseudomonadota > Alphaproteobacteria > Acetobacterales > Acetobacteraceae > Rhodopila. The sequence continues at coordinate 7,159 of DATAZJ010000077.1, forward strand.
TGTAGCCGCCGACACGGCGTAGCTGTTTTGGGAATCGGGCGGCGATTTCGTCGGCCTCGGCGATGCCCAGGGCGCGGAGACGCTGGATCAGGTCGGCGATGGTGGCCGGCATCCGGTCGCCCAGATTGTCCGGGACAATGCCGAACCGATGCTGCGAGCCGTCGGATAAAATCGCCTGGATCGACCGCACGTTGTCGGCCATCAGCCCGTAGCGGATGGATTTCGAGCCGCAGGAATTGTTGCCGGCCATGCCGCCGATGGTGCAGCGGGCGTGGGTCGAAGGATCGACCGGGAAGAACAGCTTGTGGGTGCGGAGCGCGTTGTTCAGGTGGCCCAGGACAAGTCCGGGTTCGACCAGGGCGGTGCGGGCCTCGGCGTCCACGTGGAGGATGCGGCGCAGGTGCTTGGAGCAGTCGATGACCAGCGCCCGGTTGACCGTCTGGCCGCACTGGCTGGTGCCGCCGCCACGCGCCAGCACGGGGATGCCTTCGTCGCGGGCGATCGACATCGCCGCGACGACATCGTCGATCGTCTCCGGCACGATCACGCCGACGGGTTCCATCTGGTAGATCGACGCATCCGTGCTGTAGCGGCCCCTGGTGGCGCGGTCGAACAGCACCTCACCCTTGATGTTGCGGGCCAGGCGCATCGCGAATGCCGCGTTGTCGGGCATTACGGACTCGGCGAGGGTGACGCTCATGCGGACAGATCAACCTGATTGGTGGTGGTATCGCGCAGCATTGGCAAACGCGGCGAACCACCGCAAGCTAGAGTGTGCAATCAGGAGGTCGTGTCATGGCTGGATCACATGTCCCGGGTCGGCATTTCCTGCAAATTCCCGGGCCGACGAATGTCCCGGATCGCGTGTTGCGAGCCATCGACAACCCGACCATGGACCATCGCGGGCCGGATTTCGGCGTGCTGGGGACCGAGATCCTGGGGAATCTGCGGGCGATTTTCCAGACCGAGGGGCCGGTGATCATCTACCCGGCATCGGGCACCGGCGCCTGGGAAGCCGCGCTGACCAACACGCTGTCCCCCGGCGATACGGTGCTGATGTGCCGCACCGGGTGGTTTGCGCATTTGTGGAAGGAGATGGCGGAGCGGCTGCAACTCAACCCGATCTTCCTGGATACCGACTGGCGCCGTGGGGCTGATGTGCCGGCCTTGGCGCAGGCGCTGACGGCGGATACCAGCCACCGGATCAAGGCTGTGTGCGTGGTGCATAACGAGACCTCGACCGGCTGCGCGTCGCGGATCGATGAGGTCAGGGCGGCGATGGATGCGGCGGGTCATCCGGCACTGCTGCTGGTGGATACGATTTCGTCGCTTGCCTCGATCGACTACCGGCATGACGAATGGGGCGTCGATGTCACCGTGGCGGGGTCTCAGAAGGGGTTGATGCTGCCGCCGGGGCTGTCGTTCAACGCGATCAGCGCGAAAGCGCTGGCAGCGACCGAGGCCGCTCGGTTGCCGCGCAGCTATTGGGACTGGCGCCCGATGCTGGAGGCGAACAAGACCGGCTACTTCCCTTATACGCCTGGCACGAATCTGCTGTACGGCCTGAACGAGGCGGTGAAGATGCTGCTGGAGGAAGGCCTGGCCAACGTGTTCGCCCGTCACGACCGGCACGCGGAGGC
>DATAZJ010000078.1:0-3345 GCA_036272115.1 Rhodopila sp.
CGACTTTCAAATTGCGCATGACCGGGTCTATGGCCATCAGACCGACAATCCGGCGCGTATCGTCAACCTGCGGACCGTGCATCGGGTCGCGGCCGGGCGAGTGGCAACGGTGGCAGCGCCAGCCTTGGCTGTCGGTTCGGGCGGCGAACCCGCACAGCGGATGATCCGCGTCAGGCAGTCCAACCAACCGGTGGCCGCATCGATCTGGCGGCGAGACGATCTGCTCGGGTCCGTGCGCGGACCGGCGATCATCGAGCAGGCGGACACGACAACCCTGGTGGAACCGGGATGGATCGCCGAACCAGGTGACAATGGCCGGCTGCTGTTGCGTCCCTCTTCCGTGGCCGCGCCCTCTGTCGCCGGCGGCTTCGACCCGATCACCATGGAGGTCATCCGCCACAAGCTGGAAGGCATCGCCAACGAGATGCAGTCCACGCTGCTGCGCAGTTCGTTCTCACCGATCGTCAAGGAGGGGCTGGATGCCTCGGCCGGGCTGTTCACCGCCGATGGCGTCACCCTGGCGCAGGCCGTCGCGCTGCCGATCCATCTGGCGACCTTGATCCCGGTGCTGCGCCGGGTGATCGACACCTTTCCGCCGGAGACGATGGACCCGGGCGATATCTTCCTGATGAACGACCCGTATTGCGGCGGCACCCATCTGCCGGATATCGCCATCGTCCAGCCGGTGATCGTCGAGGGCAAGGTGCTGGCGTTCGCCGCCGCCATGACCCATCACCAGGACATGGGCGGCCTGACGCCTGGATCCGTCCCCACCAACGCCACCGAGATCTTCCAGGAAGGCCTGCGCATCCCGCTGCTGAAGTTCCGCGACCGCGGCGTCATCAACGAAACCCTGGTGGCGATGATCCGCCAGAACGTGCGCATTCCCGATACGGTGATGGGCGACATCCACGCCCAGGTCGCTGCCTGCGGCATCGGCACGCGACGGCTGACGGAAATCGCCGGCCGTTACGGGTCCGGCATGTTGACGCAGGTCTTCGCGGAACTGCTGAACCGGTCCGAGACAATGACCCGCCAGGCGCTGTCCGCCATCCCCGACGGCACCTACCGCTTCGTCGACTTCCTCGACAATGACGGGATCGAATTCGACAAGGACATTCGTATCGAGGTTGCCGTCACTATCCGCGACGGCGCGATGCATGTCGATTGCACCGGCACCAGCAAGCAGGTGCGCGGCCCGCTGAACTGCGTGCCGTCCGGGTCGATGGCGGCCGCCTGCTTCGCGATCCGAGCGCTGACGGATCCGTCGATTCCGACGAATGGCGGATGTTTCCGGCCGATCTCTCTGCACCTGCCCCCCGGCAGCCTGCTCAACCCCATCGAACCCGCGCCCGTCAATGCTCGTACATCCACGATAAAGCGGGTCACCGGGTCGATCATTTCGGCCCTGGCATCCGCGCTGCCCGACCGGGCGCCGGCCGCCTCGGCCTGCGAGATGCTGATGGTGGCGTTCGGCGGCAGGACGGATCGGGGCAAGGCCTTCGTCATCGGCGATCTGGTCGCCGGCGGCAGTGGCGCCTCGCGGTTCGGCGACGGGGTGGACGTGATCGAAACCGACGCCTCCAACTGCATGAACCTGCCGGCCGAGGCGATGGAGATGGAAACGCCGATCCGGGTGAACCGCGTGGCGCTCGCCCCGGGATCGGGTGGTTCGGGTGAATTCCGCGGCGGCCTGGGAACGATCCGCGAGTATGAGACGCTGGTGGACGACGTCGCCTTCACCCATCGCGGCGAGCGGCATTACAGTCGAGCCCGGGGCCTGGCTGGGGGAGGGGACGGAGGGCTGGCCCACGGCGTCATTCTGCGGGCGGACGGCACGCAGGAGGTGATCCCCTCGAAGATCGTAACGCGGCTGGGTCTCGGTGACCGTGTCGTCGTGCGAACCGCGGGCGGCGGCGGCTACGGCGACCCGATCCGCCGGGGACCCGAACGCGAGGCGCTGGATGTGGCGGACGGTAAGGCAGCGTCGCCCGAGGCTTGAGGGGCGGGTAGCAAGAAAACGCCGTCGTCTGGCCGGCCGCCGAAGCACGATCTCTCGGCCTGGACGGTCACGGACGATTGCCGTGAACGCGTTCCGGTTACGCAGGCCGAGACGGACGTGTTCGCGGCAGCGGTGGCGCTGAACGTGCCAGTCTTGACGGGCTGGCGGCGGCCCGGCCCGCTCGCGCCCAAGCGGTCACGGCTCAGCTTGCCCTCCGCGACAGCGCGAGTGGCAGGTCGAGTTCCACTCGGTCGTGCATGACCTTTGGCGTGATGCGGCCCCGCTCACCCCGTTCGAGGCGGACCAGGCCGTAGCCTTCCATGGTCCGCAGCGTGCGGGAGAGGTTCGACTTGGCCTTGCCGGTGATCCGGGCCAACTCGTCGAGCGAGCCGGGCGCCTTCTCGGCGATGACGCGCAGCAGCTCGCGATTGCCGGCGGAGAGAACCTTGGCGAAGGATTCTGTCGAAGTGAACCAGACCTTCGGCTCATCGGGCGCGATGCGCTGCTCGCCGCGCGCCACTGCCATGGTGCGGGCCTTCATGTCCTCATAGCTGGCGATGCCCACCTTCAACGTCGTCATGGGATCACTCCTCTCTCTCGCAACACCGCGTCTACCGTCTTCCAGAAATCGGTGAGCAAGGTTGCCGCGTCCTGGTATTCGTAAGGCCTGATCGTCCGTAGCCGGTGACGATGATCCTGTGGTTCGCCGCGCCTCTGCCGCGCCATCGGATGGGCGTTGTCGAAGCCGACCAGCCGCTCGCCGTCCGGCCCGTGCAGCGTAAGCGAGTAGTCTAGCCCGTGCGGCTTCTCCGGCGACGCCGGCACCCGCGTCACCACGAACCGGACCCAGTGCCCGCCCTCCGGATCCACCACGAGAACCTGACCATCGAGATCGAGAAGCACATCCGGGGGTCGGGTCACGCCGCTCAGTCTCGTCACGCCGCTCAGTCACGGGGTAGAGTTATCAGATTAACGCAACTCCATCAAGCAAGATGCTTTCTGAGCGCAGTTGGCCACTTGAGGCGGCGAACAAGCTCGTCGCCTTGACGTGACGGGGCAGAACCGGTGCCCATTCATCATCATAGGGCCACGGCGTAGACACAGTGCTCATCAACACTGGCCCCGGCACACCGGGGAAATCACACTAAGCCGCGGCGGCACCCTCCTTCGGGTATTGCGTGGTCGCCGCAAGATGCACCGCGACTTCAACCGACCCGGTGAAGCCGGCGAACGCCTCGGCGGGCAGGGTGGCGCGGCCATCGGTCCAGCGCAGGTCGGACGCAGCCTCATACGGGTGGAACCCGTCCGCCAGCCTGGCATCATCGGCTTTCAGCACCACGAAT
>DATAZJ010000079.1:0-5027 GCA_036272115.1 Rhodopila sp.
TGGGCGTCGAGTTGACAGCCAAGACGCTGGGCCTGATCGGCTGCGGCAACATTGGCTCGATCGTCGCCGATCGCGCGGTCGGGCTGAAAATGCGTGTCCTGGCCTATGATCCGTATCTGTCGGAGAAGAAGGCGCTGGAACTAGGGGTCGAGAAGGCTGATCTCGATACGGTGCTGGCGCGAGCGGATTTCATTACGCTGCACACACCGCTGACCGACGCGACGCGGAACATCTTGTCGCGTGAGGCGCTGGCGAAGACGAAGAAGGGTGTCCGTATCATCAACTGTGCCCGTGGCGGCCTGTTGGATGAGGCTGCCTTGGCCGACGCCATCAAGTCGGGGCATGTCGCCGGTGCGGCTCTGGATGTGTTCGAAACCGAACCGGCGACGGCTTCGCCGTTGTTCGGGTTGGAGAATGTCGTCTGCACGCCGCATCTGGGCGCCGCGACGGCCGAGGCACAGGAAAATGTCGCGCTGCAGGTCGCCGAACAGATGAGCGATTTCCTGCTGACGGGTGCGGTGACCAACGCAATCAACATGGCGTCGGTTTCCGCCGAGGATGCGCCTCGGCTGAAGCCGTATCTGGAGCTTTGCCGCCTGCTGGGTGCATTCGCCGGGCAACTGACCCAGGCGCGTGAGGGCGCGATCAGCCGGGTCGCGATCGAATACGAGGGCCAGGCCGCGGGGTTGAACACGCGTCCGCTGACCGCGGCGATGCTCGCCGGGCTGATGTCGCCGCTGATGGAGGGCGTCAACATGGTCAACGCCGGCGTGGCCGCGCGCGATCATGGCATCGACGTCGCCGAGACGGTGCATGACCGTCCGACGGAATACCTGACGCTGGTGCGGGTGACGGTGGAAACCGCGGGGTTGACCCGTTCGGTGGCGGGTACGCTGTTCGCCGGGTCTCGGCCGCGGATCGTCGAGATCAAGGGGATCAAGGTGGAGGCCGATTTCGCCCCGCACATGCTGTATGTGACGAACCAGGATAAACCGGGCTTCATCGGCCGGTTTGGCGCGACGCTGGCGGGGGCGGGGATCAACATCGCCACCTTCCATCTGGGCCGAGCGGACCAGGGCGGGGATGCGATTTGCCTGGTGTCGGTGGATGAGGGGGTGCCGGAGCCGGTTTTGGAGATGGTGCGCACGCTGCCGCTGGTGATGCAGGCGACCGGACTGGCGTTTTAGCGGGACGGCCGGGGTGACATCGGCAAGTTGCTGACTGGCTTACGATTTTCGGCCATTTTCCGGGTTGACTTGGCCGCGCGCGCCGCTATAACGCGCGCTTCCGGCCGCCAAGGTGTCCTGACACCCTGTGCGGCCCATTTGTAGTGTCTGGAAAGTTTGATCCATGTTCGCTGTCATCCGCACCGGCGGAAAGCAGTATCGCGTTACACCCAACGCGCTACTCAAAGTCGAGAAACTGGACGCCGAAGCCGGCGGCACCGTGACCTTCACCGACGTGCTCGCGGTGGGCGTTGACGGCAACCTGACCATTGGTTCGCCGATCGTCGCCGATGCCTCCGTCACCGCGACCGTGATCGCGCAGGATCGCCTGGACAAAGTCATCATCTTCAAGAAGCGCCGCCGGCAGAACAGCCGTCGCCGCAACGGCCATCGCCAGCATGTCACCGTGCTGCGGATCGGCGGGATCAACGCCAACGGCCAGACCTACACCGCCGCCGAAGCCGAAACGGGACATGCCCCGGCGGCTGCCGTGGACGCGGCTGAATCTTTCGCCATCGTCTCCGGTGAGACCCCCGAAGCCGTCGAAGCAACGCAGGAGTAAACCGCCATGGCACATAAAAAAGCAGGCGGCTCGTCCCGCAACGGCCGCGATACCGAAGGCCGCCGCCTCGGCATCAAGAAGTTCGGCGGGGAAAAGGTTATCGCCGGCAACATCCTGGTCCGCCAGCGTGGCACTAAGTGGTATCCGGGCACCAATGTCGGCCTCGGCCGCGACCACACGATCTTCGCTTTGGTGGACGGCAAGGTGAAGTTCACCCGCCGGTCCGAGGGCAAGGTGCATATCTCCGTGGAGCCGCTACCGCTCGCCGCTGAGTAGTATCGACCCCACATCATGTCTGCGCGGGGGTCGGTGTCCATGCCGGCCCCCGTTTCATTTCCGGACCCGAACCATGAAATTCCTCGACCAGGCTAAGATCTACCTGCGCTCCGGTGACGGTGGCGATGGTGTGATCGCTTTCCGGCGGGAGAAGTTTATCGAATTCGGTGGCCCGGACGGCGGCAATGGTGGCAAGGGCGGCGATATCATTTTTGTTGCCGAACATAACCTGAATACGCTGATCGATTTCCGCTACACGCAGCATTTCCGAGCGCCGAAGGGCGGGAACGGGTCGGGTTCGGATCGCACCGGCGCGGGCGCGAACGATGTGACGGTCACCGTGCCTATCGGCACCCAGGTGTTTGCCGACGACCAGGAGACGATGCTGGCGGACCTGGATGTCGCGGGGAAGCGGATCACGCTGCTGCGGGGTGGCGATGGCGGTTTTGGGAATGCGCATTTCAAGACCTCCACCAACCGGGCGCCGCGCAAGATGACGAAGGGCTGGCCGGGCGAGGAACGCTGGGTCTGGCTGCGGCTGAAACTGATCGCCGACGCCGGTCTGGTGGGACTGCCCAATGCCGGCAAATCCACCTTCCTGTCGGTTGTGTCTGCCGCGAAGCCGAAGATTGCCGACTATCCGTTCACCACGCTGCACCCACAGTTGGGCGTCATCCGACTGTCGAACGTGGAAGAGTTCGTGTTGGCCGATATTCCAGGATTGATCGAGGGTGCGCATGAAGGTGCCGGGCTTGGCGACCGGTTCCTGGGCCATGTGGAGCGTTGCGCGGTGCTGCTGCATCTGATCGACGGCGCCGCCGGCGATGTGGTGAAAGCCTGGCGCACGGTTCGCGGCGAGATGGCGGCCTATGGCGGTGGTCTGGCGCACAAGCCCGAAATCATCGGGTTGAACAAGGCCGATTCGATGACGCCGCGGGAGACATCGTCTCGGATGGCTGCGTTGCGCAAAGCCTCCGGCCGGCCGGTTTATCTGCTGTCGGGCGCAACTGGCCAGGGCGTTCCGGAGTTGCTGCGCATCCTGCAGAACACCATCCATACCACGAGGCAGGAGCAGGCCGCGTGATCCCTTCGGTCGCGACGGCGCAGCGGATTGTCGTCAAGATCGGCAGCGCCCTGGTGGTGGACCAGAAGCAGGCCTCGCCCCGGACCGTGTGGCTGGAGAGTGTTGCCGCCGATATCCAGGCGCTGCGGGAACGGGGGATCGACGTCATCGTGGTGTCCTCGGGCGCTATCGCTTTGGCGCGGCGGGCGTTGGGGTTGACGCAGAAGCGATTGAAACTGGAGGAGAAGCAGGCCGCGGCGGCGGTCGGGCAAATTCGGCTGGCGCAGGCGTGGAGTCAGGCATTGTCGGCGCGGGACCTGACCGCCGCCCAGTTGCTGCTAACCCTGGACGATACCGAGGATCGCCGCCGGTACCTGAACGCTCGGGCCACGCTGAACACGCTGCTGTCTTTGCGGTGCGTCCCGGTGATCAACGAAAATGACACCGTGGCGACGGCCGAAATCCGCTTCGGCGACAACGACCGGCTGGCCGCTCGCGTGGCTGAGATGATGCAGGCCGATCAGTTGATCCTGCTGTCCGACATCGACGGGCTTTATACCGCCGATCCGCGCCGGGATCCCGGGGCCGCGCATATTCCAGTCGTTGAGGCGCTGACGCCGGAGATCGAGGCGATGGGTGGCGAACCCCCGCCGGGTTACTCGTCGGGCGGAATGCGGACCAAGCTGGTTGCCGCCCGCATCGCCACACAGGCCGGGTGCGCCATGGCGATCGCCATCGGCAATGTCGAGCGTCCGTTGCAGGCGCTGGAACGCGGGGCGCGTTGCACGTGGTTCCTGCCGACGCCGGAGGGGCGTAACGCCCGCAAGCGCTGGATCGCCGGGTCGCTGTCGACGCAGGGCGTCCTGACCGTGGATGCCGGGGCGGCCAGGGCGCTGGCGAATGGGCGGTCACTGCTGCCGGCAGGGGTCAGGGGCATCGAGGGCGCGTTCGAACGGGGTGACGCCGTCGCCATCGTCGGGCCCGATGGGGCGGTGTTGGGGCGCGGTCTGTCCGCCTATGCCAGTTCGGACGCGGGACGCATTGCCGGCCACCGTTCCGACCAGATCGAGGCGATCCTGGGCTGGCGCGGACGGGATGAGATAATCCATCGCGACGATCTGGTGCTGGGGTAGCATCCGGGCCGCGCTTCCCGTTGTGGTAAAACCACTCTAGCGTGTCCCTGAACGATCACCTTCAGGGGAAACACGGCCATGGCCATCAGCTTCAACCACGTTCATATCAAGACCACGGACGTCGCGAAAACCGTCGCGTACTACATGGAAAATTACGGCGCCACGAGAAAGGCCGAGATGCCCGGCCGCGGCTGGCAGCTTGATCTGCACGGCACACAACTGAACATCACGACCCTGATCAGCGAACAGAATCACGAGCAGCATTACGGCATCGAACATATGGCCGTGACGACCGACGATTACCCCGGCCTGATGGCGAAGCTGCGCGGCAATGGCGTCGCGGTGCTGGAAGAGCTGAAAGGCGGTAGCGGAAATCGCGTCGCATTTGTCACGGCAACGGACGGTGCGCAGATGGAAATCATCGAAAAAGCCTAGGATTCGTCTAATGGCACTGAAAGATCAGATTCCATTCGGCATGTCGCTGCCGCATCGATCGCCTGACACCATTGGTGTGGGCGTGGTTCGCGCGGTCGCCACCAAGGCGGATGCGCTGGGGTTTCGTGACCTGTGGGTGACGGAAAACACGCTGGATCATGTCAATTCCTTCGATCCGCTGACCGTGCTGACTTATGCCGCGGGGATCACCAGCCGGATCGGTCTTGGCGCTTCGGTGCTGGTCCTGCCGGTGCATGATCCGCGCATGGTCGCGCATCAATGGGCGACGCTGGATTACGTCAGCGGCGGCCGAGCGATCATGGGCGTGGGGA
>DATAZJ010000080.1:0-7127 GCA_036272115.1 Rhodopila sp.
CAAGCCCCCAACTCGATCCGCGTCCTCTACGCCCTCGGCCTGAAGGACAAACTCCTCGCCCAGGCGTTCCAACCCGAGTCCAACGACTCCCGCGACCACGACACCGGCAACCTGACCAATTCCCAGCCGCTCGGCCGCTCCGTCCTCGATCGCCACGGCGTGCCATATTTCCTGATGCACCGAGGCGACCTGCACGCGATGCTGGCCGACCTTGTGCCGCCCGATGTCATCAGCCTGAACCACAAGCTGGCCGGCCTGGATCACGCCACGGACGGCACCGTCCGCATGACCTTCACCAACGGTGAGACCAAGCAGGCTGACGCGGTGATCGGCGCCGACGGCGTGCATTCCGTGGTCCGCGAGTTCATGCTGGGCAAGGAACAACCGCGTTTCACCGGCCGCGTCGCCTACCGCACCGTCTTCCCGTCCGCCTTGCTGGGTGATGCTCAGCCTTACCCCTGCGTCAAATGGTGGGGACCCGACCGCCATATCGTCAGCTACTACGTCAATCCCCGCCGCGACGAACTCTACTTCGTCACCAGCACGCCAGAGCCGGAATTCGACGTCGAATCCTGGTCCGCCAAGGGCGACCTGGCCACGCTGCGCGCCGCTTACGACACGTTCCATCCCCAGGTACGAGCCCTTCTTGCCGCCTGTCCGGACGTGCACAAATGGGCCCTGGTGGAGCGCGATCCGCTACCGAAATGGGTCGACGGCAACATCGCCCTCCTCGGTGACGCCTGCCATCCGATGACCCCCTACATGGCGCAAGGCGCTTCGACCTCGATCGAGGATGGCGCCATCCTGTCCCGCTGCCTTGACGGCGTGGACCGCGACGGCCTGCACGACGCGCTGCTGCGCTATGAGGCGACGCGCAAACCCCGCACCAGCCGCATCCAGCAGACATCGGCGCAAAATACCTGGCTGAAAGAACCGCACGACGCCGACTGGGTCTACGGCTACGACGCCTGGACGGTGCCGCTGGCCAACTGACCCCGGTAAGCTCAGCGCGGCGAGCCTGAACCAGCCAGGTCTGCCGCGACCTCCGCCACCACATCGTCCCACACGCCCGGCACCGCCTGGGTGAGCAGCCGCATCGTCGGATACCACGGTGTATCGGTCCGCTCCCACATCCACCGCCAGCAGCGATCGAACCGGTTCAGCAGCCACACCTGCTTGCCCAGCGCCCCGGCGACATGCGCCACGGCGGTGTCGACGCTGATCACCAGATCGAGTCCATCGATCAGTGCCGCCGTATCGGCGAAGTCGTCCAGATCGTCCGTCCAGTCCACGATTGGCGGATCCGCCGGCAGCCCTTTTTGCAGCGAGACGAACGTCACGCCCGCCACCGCCAGCAGCGGCGCCAACTGTTCCAGCGCGATCGACCGCCGCCCATCCATCAGCGACGCCGTCCGGTCATGCGACCGAGGCGCCCCCGCCCAGACCAGCCCGACCTTTAGCCCTGGCAGCGTGGCCAGGCGCGCCCGCCAGCCCGCCGCGGTGCCAGGATCGGCCCGCAGATACGGACCATCAGTGACGACGGCCGCCAAATCCAACTCAAGGATCGCCGGCAGGCTCATCAGCGGCACGTACAAATCATAGACGGGGTCCGTCTCGCCCTGGACAGCGATCTCTGCCACGCCGGCCAGGCCTTGCATCAGCCGCCGCAGCGGCTTTTCCACCCCCAGGATCACCGTGGCGCCACGATCCGCCAGCAGGCCGGCGAAACGGCAGAACTGGATCGTATCGCCCAGGCCCTGCTCCGAGACCGCCAGCACCCGCTTGCCCCGCGGATCGGACACACCATCCCACGGCGCGCCGGAAAAGGTCGGCAGCGCATTCAGCCACAACGACTGCCGCCGGCGGGTCTCATAGCCTTGCCACCCTTCGCGCCACGCACCGGCACGAAGCTGGCAAAGGCCGATGCCCATCAGGGCCTCGTCATGCCCCGGAGACAGAAGCAGCGCATCGCGATAGCCCGCCAGTGCCTCGGCATGCCGCTGCGACGATTGCAGCGAACCCGCTCGGTTTATCACCGCGGTCAGGCTGTCCGGCTGCAACGCCAGCGCCCGATCGTAGTAAGCCACCGCAGCGTCGAATTGCTGGCAGTCATGCGCCAGGTTCCCGCGGTCGATCAGCGCCGGCGTATAATTGGGGTCAAGCTTCAGGGCACGGTCCAGGTCAGCCTCGGCCCATTCCCAGTCCCGCAGCACCCAGGACGCACCACCGCGGGCGGCCAGCGCGTCCCGATGATCCGGCGCGACATCCAGCACCGTGGTCAGCGCTCGCACTGCCTCCACATGGCGGCCCAGCGCATTCAGCAGCAGACCGCGCTGCAGCCGGGCCGGGAAGTTGACAGGATCGCGCGTCAGCACCTGCTCGAAAGCAGCGAGCGCATCCTCACCCCGCGCCTGGGCGAGCAGGGCGTACCCCAGGTTCAGCAAGGCACCGCGGTGATCCGGCTGGACTGCCAGGGCCGTCCGGAAAGCGCCCTCCGCCGCCACGTAGGCCTGCCGGCGCAGCAGGACGGCGCCGCGGTTGCAGTGCGCCTCCGCATCACCCGGCCGCAGGCGCAATAGTTGGTCGTAGGCCTGTAGTGCCTCGTCGAACCGGTTGCCGGCATACAGTGTCGCGGCAAGATCGCTCCACAACGCCGCATCCCTCGGGGTCAGGACCAGCGCTCGCGCGTAGGCATCGACCGACTCGGCGGAGCGTCCCAGCGTGTGCAGTAGCCGAGCCGAGGCAGCCAGCGCGCCGGTATGGTTGGGCGACAGCGCGAGGCATGCCTGGAACGCCTCCAGCGCCGCCTTGGGCCGTCCCTGAGCGGCGAGCAGACCGCCCAGGTTGAAATGCGGCACGGCGGCGGCGGGCTTGAGCGCGATCGCCTGCCGGATCAGTGCGATGCCTTCGGCTGGGTCGCCGAGGGCGGCGTTGGCCACGCCCAGCAGATGCAGCGCGTCGTGATCGGCGGGACGCAATGCCAGCACGCGCCGATACAGGTCGCTGGCAGCCGGTAGGGCGCCGGCTTGGTGTTGGGCGAAAGCGGCACGCAGGATAATGTCGGGATCGCTCATGATTGGTTTATCGCCGCCCGCCGCCTGCATGGCAAAGCTGAAATGATGTTCGACGTCAGGACGGATCGATTGTCTGGATCATCTCTCCGTCTCGACGTCACCGTTGTCTTTGGACAGGTCGTCCAATGTGTTAGAATCATTCTCTCGGAAGCGGGGACGCGATGTCTGACCCGGCCTCGGAGCCTTGGGCGATCGATCAATTCTTCGCCTGGCAGGGCCGCCAGACGCAGCGTCACGAACTTGTTGGCGGCTTTCCTGTTAGGGTGATGGCGGGTGCGCGAAATATGCTCGACGACATCGCGATCAACATCCTGGCCGAACTGCGCACGCGGCTGAGGGGCAGCGGATGTCGCCCGTTTTGTGGTGACGGCAGCATCGAGACGCTCCCGGGACGGATTCGACGCCCTGATGCCGATGTCGATTGCGGCCAACGCGATCCGAATTCCTTCAAGGCGGCTTTGCCTCGCCGGGACCCGTGCTACGCTAATGGCTGCTCAGCCGTCGCTCACTGAGACCTCGTTCGGCATGGCCGCGCTCCCCACATCCGTGTATAGGCTGGCCCCCCGTACCGCCGGGATCGCCCGGCCGCCCGTCCTTTGCCTCACGGAACCGCTATGAACGACGCCGCCACCGACCCCCAACGCGACTACCGGGACACCGTGTTCCTGCCGCGGACCAGCTTCCCCATGCGCGGCGACCTGCCGAAGAAGGAGCCGCAGATCCTCGCCAAATGGGATGGCATGGACCTGTGGGGCAAGATTCGCGCGTCGTCGGCTGGCCGCAAGCTGTTCATCCTGCACGACGGGCCCCCCTACGCCAACGGCCACCTGCATATCGGCACGGCGCTGAACAAGATCCTGAAGGATGTCATCAACCGCACCCGGCAGATGGCAGGCTACGACGCCAACTACATCCCCGGCTGGGACTGCCACGGCCTGCCGATCGAATGGAAGATCGAGGAGGAATACCGCGCTCGGAAACAGGACAAGGATGCCGTCCCCATCCTGGATTTCCGCGCCGAATGCCGCGCCTACGCCGACCACTGGATGGGCGTGCAGGCCGCCGAGTTCCGCCGCCTCGGTGTCGAGGGCGCCTGGCGCGACCGCTACGCCACCATGGATCGCCCGTCCGAGGCCGCCATCGCCGGGGAAATCTGCAAATTCCTGCTGAACGGCGCACTGTATCGCGGTCTGCGCCCGGTGATGTGGTCGCCGGTCGAGAAGACCGCGCTGGCGGAAGCGGAAATCGAGTATCACGATCACACGTCCACCACGATCTGGGTCCGCTTCCCGGTGATTGCTCCGTCGGTGCCGGCCGTGGAGGGCGCCTCGGTGGTGATCTGGACCACCACTCCCTGGACCATGCCCGGCAACCGCGCGGTCGCCGCCGGCGCCGAATTCGATTATGCCGTCGTCCAGGTCGACACGGTGGCCGACGGCTCTCTCGCCTGCCCCGGGGAAAAGATCGTCATCGCCGAGGCTCTTCTACCGGCGGTCCTGAAGGACACCGGCATCTCGACCCACACCGTGCTGGCCACCCTCAAGGGCGCCGATCTCGCCGGCACCATCATGGCCCATCCTCTGCGCGGTCACGGCTACGAGCAGGACACCCCGCTGCTGCTCGCTGATTTCGTTACTACCGAGGCCGGCACCGGCTTCGTCCACATCGCCCCGGGCCACGGCGAGGACGATTTCATCCTCGGCCGTGCCAACGGCCTGGATGTGCCGGAGACCGTTGGCGACGACGGCACCTTCAACCCCTGGGTACCGCTGTTCGCCGGCGCGCATGTCTACAAGGCGGCCGACCCGGTCTGCGCCGCACTGACTGAAACGGGAACGCTGCTCGCACGTGGCAAGATCGTCCACTCCTACCCGCACTCATGGCGCTCCAAGGCGCCGCTGATTTTCCGAGCCACGCCGCAGTGGTTCATCCCGATGGACGGGCCGCACCACATCCGCGACAAGGCGCTCGCCGCCATCGCTGCCACGCAGTTCGTGCCGGACCAGGGACGCAACCGCATCGGCTCGATGGTTGCCGCCCGTCCGGACTGGTGCATCAGCCGTCAGCGTGCCTGGGGCGTGCCGATCACCGTGTTCGTCGAAAAGCGCACCGGGGAGCCGCTGCGCGACCCCGCTGTCGTCGCCCGCATCGTCGAGGCCTTCGATGCCGAGGGTGCCGACGCCTGGTACTCATCTCCGCCATCCCGCTTCCTCGGCAACGACTACAATCCGGACGACTACGAACAGGTCATGGACATCGTCGATGTCTGGTTCGAATCCGGCTCCACCCACGCCTTCGTGCTGGAGAAGCGCGGCCTGCCCTGGCCGGCTGACCTGTATCTGGAAGGGTCCGACCAGCATCGCGGCTGGTTCCATTCGTCGTTGCTTGAGGCCGTCGGCACCAGGGGCGTGGCGCCGTTCAAGGCCGTCCTGACCCACGGTTTCGTCAATGACGAGAAGGGCCGGAAGATGTCCAAATCCCTGGGCAACACCACTGCCCCGGAAGAGGTCGCGGACAAATTCGGCGTCGATATCCTGCGGCTTTGGGTGATGTCGTCCGACACCACGGAAGACCTGCGGATCGGTCCGGAAATCCTGAAGCAGCAGGCGGAACTGTATCGCCGCCTCCGCAACACGCTGCGCTGGGTCCTTGGCAGCCTCGACGGCTTTACCGAAGCCGAAAGCGTCCCCCGCGAACAGATGCCCGAACTGGAACGCTGGGTCCTGCACCGCCTGACCGAGATCGACGCGAAAATCCGCACGGCGGTGGAATCCTACGACTGGACAGGCGTCTATCCCGACCTGCACAATTTCTGTTCGGTCGATCTGTCGGCCTTCTACTTCGACATCCGCAAGGACGCGCTCTACTGCGACCGGCCGGACAGCCTGCGCCGTCGCGCCGCCCGCACCGTGCTCGACCATCTGCACCGCTACCTGTGTACCTGGCTCGCCCCGGTGCTGTGCTTCACCGCCGAGGAAGCCTGGTGCGCCCGTTTCGGTCCCCCTGCCGGCGACGACGACACCAGCGTGCATCTCGAACAGTTCCAGACCCCGCCGGCCGAATGGCGCGACGACGCGCTCGCCGCCAAATGGGAAACGATCCGCATCATCCGCCGCCGCATCACGGTGCCGATCGAGGAGTGCCGCAAAGCCAACGTCATCGGCTCCTCCCTGCAGGCCGCCGTTGAGCTGCCTTTGAACGCACAGCACGCAACTCTATTGGATGCCGCCGAATGGTCCGAGATCGCGATCGTCTCCTCCGTACTGATCGTGCCGGACACGGACGAATCCCCAGCGAGGGTCACGCCCGCCTCCGGCGACAAATGCGCCCGCTGCTGGAGAGTGCTCCCGGAAGTGGGGTCGAACGCCACCCATCCCACCCTGTGTCTGCGGTGCTCGGACGCAGTGGAATCAGGCCTGGTCTGCAAGTCGGCGCCATGACCCGCCCAAACCTCGTGCCGCTCGGTGTCACCGCCGGGCTGATCGTGCTGGCGGGCGATCAGGCCAGCAAATGGTGGATTCTGAACGGTCTGAAACTACCGGAACTTGGCCAGGTCCGGCTGCTGCCGGTGCTCAACCTCACCATGGTGCGCAACACCGGGGTGACCTTCGGCCTGCTGAACGGCCTCGGCGACTGGGGCCACGTCCTGCTGTCGGCCGTCGCCCTCGCCGTCGTCGTCGCCCTCGGCGTCTGGCTGTACCGGGCAGAGAATAAGATGGTCGCGCTGGCAATCGGGGCGATTGCCGGTGGTGCCATCGGCAACGTCATCGATCGCGTTCGTTTCGGATGGGTGGTCGATTTCATCCAGGCGCATGTCGATACGCCGTGGGGCGATTATTCCTGGTATGTATTCAATATCGCCGACGCCGCCATCGTCTGCGGCGTGGCCGCGCTGATCCTCGACGCCCAATTCTCCAAGCGGAGAAAAGAAGAGTCGGTCCCCACCAGCCCACCCTGACACCCGCTGCGTATCGAGGCCCCGTAGGTATAGGTTCCTGGGTTGCCCTTGCCAGCCGGCGTAAATCGTGCCGGGATCACCCGCAAGGCCAATAG